>JAJDTT010000305.1 GCA_022827025.1 Acidobacteriota bacterium | reverse complement strand
GTCGGGGCCGATGACGAATACGGATCGGACCGTGGCGTTGTCCATGGGGGTGCGGCCTTCGCAGCTCTCCCCCGCGTCCGCCGCCAGCATGCCGTAGAGCTTGGCGATGGCCAGCTCCGTGTCGGCGATGATGGGGTAATTGGGGGAATGTCCAGTGGCGTCCCGGATGTCCTGCGCCCAGGCCCGGTGGCTGTCCGCAGGGTCGACGCTCAAACCGATGATCTTGCAGTTGCGCTTGTCGAACTCGGGTTTGAGGCTGGCCATGTAACCCAGCTCCGTCGTGCAGACCGGCGTGAAGTCCTTGGGATGGGAAAAGAGAATGGCCCAGCCGTCGCCGATCCACTCATGGAAGTTGATGGGCCCCTGGCTGGTATCGGCCGAAAAATCAGGCGCGGTGTCTCCGACGGTAAGGGACATGGGATTCCTCCTGATGGACTGTAGGAAAACGATATGACCGCCTCCAAGAATGGCCGAATCGATCTCCGAATTCAACCGTCCGGGACAGGACTTCCCCCATTTTTGGAGAGTCGGAAGAACAGCCGGAGAGGGTTGGAGCGAAGATCGGATGGAGGGGGTATCGTTCCGATGGGGCGGCTTCCCGTTCGTAGGGGCGACCCTTGTGGTCGCCCTCCCCGTGCAGGCAACCGGGATCGCCACCCCGTTGGTCCAAGGCCAAGTCCCGGTGGTGGGCCGGGTCCGGGTCGGTTCGGACCGAAGAGGGCGCCCACAAGGGGCGCCCCTACGTACACGGAACCGACGGAACCGGAAGCTGGACGACCCGGCCGGTTCTTCCCGATTCGTAGACCGCCTCCACGATCTGCTGGGCGCGGATGCCGTCTTCGATGGTGATGGACGGTTCTCTGCCTTCGGCGAGCGCGGCGGCGAACTCCTCCAGGACCAGGGCGTGGGTGCTCTGATCGAAGTCGTAAGACGTTTCGCCGTCCCCGGTGGCCACCACCAGGCGTCCCCGGGAGAACTTGTCGTGCAGGGGAGAGGAGAGGATCACGCCCTCGGTGCCCAGGATCTCGATGTACGAGTTCCGGTGCTCGTCCGGGTCCCCGGTGCTCCAGTGGGCCGTGGCCACGCCCTGGGCGCCGTTGGCGAACTTGAGGAGGGCGCTGGCCGTGTCCTCGACGGCGTAGCTCTCCACCAGCGTGTCCACAAACGCGGCGACCGCCACGATCTCGCCCACCAGGAAGCGCATGAGGTCGACGCCGTGGGTGCCCAGGTCGGTGAAGGGGCCGCCCCCGGCCCGGGCCGGATCGTGTTGCCAGATTTCCCGGCCTGAGGGATACCGTCCCGAGAAGTTCCAGCGGACCGCGGTGACGCGGCCGATGCCGCCCCGCCGGATGATCTCCTTGATCTTGCTGTGCCGCGCGCTGAAGCGCTGGTAGTAGCAGGTCATGAAGGCGACTCCGGCAGTCCGGCAGGCCTGCCGCATGGCCTCTCCCTCGGCCACGCTCAGGGCCAGCGGCTTTTCGCACAGGACGTGTTTTCCCCGGGCCGCCGCCGCCAGCGTGTTGGGACAGTGTCGATCGACGGGCGTCGAGACGTAGACGGCCTCAACCTCCGCGTCGCGGACCAGCGCCTCCACGTTGTCATAGGCGCGCCGGGCCCCGTGCTCATGGGCGAACTCCTCGGCTCCGGCCCGGGTGGTCCGCATCACGGCCACCAACTCGCTGCAGGCGGCGGCGCGCATGGCCGGCGCCATCACCCGATGAGAGATGTCTCCGGCGCCGATGATGCCCCATCGCACCGGCGGTCTTTTATGCATGGGTATTATCCTCTGACGATTATTATATTTATACGATTATATTAATTGCCATATCAGTATGCATTTAATTTATGGATATTTCGTCCCTTAAATTATATTTATAATTGATATTGCAATTATTTCATGAGTTGGATATTGTCGGAATCGGCGCCGACCCGCCATTCTTCCGGCCCCGCCGGAGTCGACAGTGTCAGTCTCCAGGAGTCCTCGTCTCGCCAACTGCCGGCCACCTCCCTGATCGCCGGATCCTGATCCGTCCCGCCGATGGCGAAGACAGAGGCGAAGACCGTGCGATCCGCTCTGCGGCGCCGGATGACGGTGGAGAGCCGTTGACTGGCAGGATTGGAAGGAGAATCGCCCACCAGCAGACGCCCGAAGGGACCAGCCAGGTGCAAGTCGAGAGAACCGTCCCGATGACTCCAGCGCAATCGGGAATCCGGGGACTCCGGCGTCTCCCCGTCCAGCCGGACGTGCCGGAGACCTCCCCCGCCGGACAGTGGCGAGGCGGATTCCAAGCCCGGCGCGCCACGCACCAGTTCGCCATTGACGTGACAGACCCAGTAGAGGTCCCGTTCCGCAGGACAGCGGACCTGAAACAGGTCGATGAAATGGGTGTCCCGCCAGAGCAGGGTGCGCCGCATCCGCACGCCGGCGTAGGCGCCCTCCTCCCAGGAGGCGGAAGCGTCGACCCGTGTGAAATCGTCTTCGTCGGAGAACCGGTCGAGCCGCCCTCGGACCGGAGGCTGCGACTCGCCGTCCACCAGCACGGTGGCGTGGCTGGCGGTCTGTTGATACCAGGTGTGGTTGAGCTCGATCCCGTACCCGGGCGTCCCCAGGTCGGGAATGAGCGGCGATCCGGAGCCGCAAAGCTGGATCCGCAACTGGTCCCGGTGTCCGTGGACTCCGCCATGGCGGCCGGCCTTCAGGAGAAGGTAGTTCTGACGCTTCCGGGCCCCGCCTCCGCGTAGGAGGGCAAGCCCGGCCTCCGGAAACAAACGGCTGTTCTGGGCCGGCGGCTCGCCGCCGGGGATCTCCGCGGCCCCGTCCAACAGAGCCTCGAAGCAGGTTCGGGGGCGCGACCGGTAATTGCGCCCGAGAATCCAGGCGAAGCCCGGCTCGCGGAACCACGCATACGCGGTTTCGTAGAAGCCGTCGGCGTCGGGGATTCCATGGCCGACTTTCTCTTCCAGGCCGATGAAGTGCCAGCAGTCGTTGACGGACGGCAGCTTCAGATCGGGGAGCGAGACCTGGATGGGGGCCAGGAACATGCGCCTCACCACGCCGCCGTCATCGAAGGATTCTCCGGTGGCCTTGAGGATGCGCAGGGTCCGGACGATGGCGTCCAGACTGTAGTAGTGGTAGCTCAGGGAGACTTCCCACCAGAGTCCCTCCCTGGTGACCCCCTGCTCCAACTGGGCCGCCAGCCCCAGATCCCCCCGCAGAGCCTCCTCCAGCAGCCGGTCGTCCTCCAGGACTCGGGCCAGCGTCACCAGAGCGGCGTTGTTCCAATTGCTGACGTTGTGGATCTCCCGGCACCGGACCCGCCGGATGTGCTTGGCCGCCGGCCGGAAGAGCTGCCGGGTCACCAACTCCCGGGTCTCGTCGGAGAGCGTCTCCGCAAGCAGGGCGTACGCCCAGCAGAGGCGGGCGATCCAGACCGATTCGTCCAGGTTCTGCCAGGTGGCGATCCCCGGCTCCTCCTCGTAGACCGTCGGCGCCGGTTTCAGGTGCAGGTAACGGCGGGCGTAGGTCTCCAGGATCCGGGCCGCCTCGGCGGCGTCGGATCCGGCCCGGCTCGTCCCCGGTTCCAGGTGCGACCGGAAGGCAAACTTGAGGGCCGCGTCGCTGAGCATGTCGTTGACGGACCAGAGCCAGGCGCTGTCGTAGGGCTCGCCGCTGAATACGGTTCCGCACACCGGGCAGACGTGGCGCCGGGGACTGCGAGGGTCGAACAGAAGCTGAGTGGCGTGCACGGGGCAGAAGAAGTCGTGGTAGTAGCCCGCCTGTTGATCCGGCACCGGGGGGAGCGAGGCGCGGTAGGCGTCCAGTTGAGCGTCCACGGCTTGCCGGGCCGCGGCCAGGTTGGGGTGGGACGCCCGAGTCCGGAGGTCCCGGCTCCATTCCGGGGTCAACAGGGTCACGCGCGATACGCCTCCAGGGTCTGTTCCGCGATCCGGTCCCAGTCGAAGCGCCGGACGCACTCCAGGGCGGCTACCGAGGCGGCTTCCCGGTCCCAGGCACGAACTTCTTCCATGGCTCTCAGCAACGGCTCCTTCCGTCCCGGATCGTAGAGCAGTCCGGCTCCGGGAGAAACGACCGTCGGAAGGCAGCCCAGCGCCGGAGCGATGACGGGGCGGGCCCGGGAAAGGGCCAGGATGACGCTCCCCGAGGTCATGGTGGCCCGGAAGGGGAGCACCGCCACGTCGCTGGCCTCCAGGAAGAGAAGGAGATCCCGGTTCGTGGCCTGCATGTCGCCGTCGACGATCCTGGAGACGATTCGGGGACGCCCCGCGACGCGGCGGCGGACCCGCTCCGGAAAGTCGCCGGGACCCCCTCCGGCCAGCAACAGCCAGGAGTCGTCTGTCGAGAGCCGCTCGAAGGCGGAGATCAGTTCCTCGATCCCCTTGTAGGGCAGGATGCCGCCGATGAAGCCGTAGACGAAGGCGTCCTGAGGAACCTCCAGCTCCCGCCGGGCGTCTCCGCGCGTGAAGTCCGTCCGGTAGACGTCGATGAAGTGCCCGTGGGGAATGATGAAGACCCGCCGGGTGCGTCCGAAGCGTTCCTTCAACCCTTGGGCGTTGACCGGGCAGTGGGCGATGACGGCGTCGGCCAGCCGGCAGATCTCAAGGCGGAACTCGTGGTCGATGGACCGGTGGAGCCGGTTGTGGGGGTAGATGTTGTGGCCGGTCCAGACGATCTTGTAGTCCAGTTCCCGGGCCAGCTCCAGGGAGTCGGCCATCTCCCGCATCCGTGCCTCCATGATGCGGCGTTCCGGATGGAAGTAGTCGTGATGGGGCCAATGGAAATGGAGCACGTGAATCCGGCCGCTGTTCCGGCGCAGGTACTCGGGGCTGTAGTCCCGGGTGTACTCCACCTCGACGCCGCGGCGCTCAAGGGCCTCGGTGAGCAGGGCGCCGTAGGGATTGCTCCCTTCATGATCGGGGGGAAGCGGCCGGTCCTGATGGTAGTAGAAGGCGACACGCACGAAAGGGAAACGCTCCTGGTACGGGGACGTCAGCCGAAGGTGGCGGGCTCGGAGATCCGGTCCAGCCGGTCCCGCAGCTCCGGGCTCAGGCCCGCGGCGACGGTGTCGAAGGCCTGGTCGATGTGGCCGGGCCGCCTGCCGCCGATCAGGACCGACGTGATTTGAGGTTGGGTCAGCGCCCAGGCCAGGGCCAGGTCCACCATGGACCGCCCCGCTTCCCGGGACACCGCCTTCAGCCGCTCCACCAGCGAAAAGGCGCGCGGGTGGAAGTAGTCGTCCTGCCAGTCCCTGGCCAGGTCGAAACGGGTTCCCGGCGGCAGCGGTCCCGTGGGCGAGTACTTGCCGGTGAGGAATCCGCCTCCCAGGGGACTGTAGGAGAGAATGCCCAGTCCCTGGTCCTGGCAGAGGGGCGCCATCTCCGCCTCCATGGACCGGTCCGAGAGGTTGTACTGGGGCTGGATGGTGTCGAATCGGGCCCAGCCGTTCTTGTCCTGGGTCCAGAGCGCCTTGCACAACTGCCACGCGGCCGAGTTGCTGAGTCCCAGGTAGCGCACCTTGCCCTGCTCCACCGCTCTGGAGAAGGCCTCCAGGATCTCGTCCACCGGATCTCCCTCCAGGGGCCAGTGGTGGAGCTGGAAGAGATCGATGACGTCGGTCTGCAGTGTCCGCAGGCTCAGATCGATTTTCTGCGTCACCTTGGGACCGTCCAGCGGTCCGGTGAAACCGCACTTGGTGGCCAGGACGATCTGCTGCCGGGTGCCCCGCGCCTGCAGCCACTCGCCGATCATCCGCTCCGACTCCCGCTTGCTGTAGGACTCGGCGGTGTCGATGAGGGTGATCCCCCGTTCCAAGGCCCGGTCCAGCAACGTCCAAGCGGTGGGCTGGTCGATTTCGCGGCCGAAGGTGGCGCCGCCGAAGCCGATGGCGCTCACCGTCAGGTCAGTCGTTCCGAGGCGTCGGTATTCCATCGATTTCAGTGTCCGGGAGCGATCGGCTCCATCCTTACGAAGTCAACCAGGTCTTCTCGTGCCGGGTCTTCCAGGTCAGTCCGGCCAGGCGGTGCTGGTTCCGGTTGGGGAAGATCAGGCTCAGGATCCAGGCCGTGCCGAAGCTGGCGACGAAGGAGGTGGGCATGATCCAGGTGAATCCCATTCCCTTCTCGATCAGCCGCGGACCGAAGCTGTCTCCCAGCACCGCCACCAGGGTTTGCTGGGCCGACGGGCCGAGAGACTGGAGCAGGGGCTGGGAATACGCGACCAGCAGGGACGTCGCGAAGCCGATGATGGCCGCGGGCCAGACGGTTCGGAGCCCGGCCCGGGGAAGAAACATCCCGGCCAGGAACAGCCCGCCCATGGGACCGACCAGGGCGTTGAAGGTCTTGGGCAGGATGGTGAGGATGTCGTCCGAGCCGGTGAAGTTGTCCAGGGAGAGAGCTCCCACGGTCACTGCCAGCCCCACCGCCAAGGTGATGATGCGGGCCTGGCGGACCTCGTCGATGGGTTTCTTCTTCTTGCGAAGGCGTCCGAAGTCCACGGTGGCCACCGTGGCGAAGGAGTTCACCCCCGAATCGATGGTGGACATGGCGGCCGCCAGCAACGCGGCGAAGATGGCGCCGGCCAGGCCGGCCGGGACCCGGGAGGCCACGAAGAAGGGGAAGATGCTGTCGCGGTCCTTGCCGCTGGCCAGGTCGATGTGACCGGGAAGGGGCTCGGGCCCCTGGGTGAAGTAGTAGACCAGGCTGGCGCCCACGATGGTGAGGACCAGGATGATGATCACGCCGGTGACCGCTCCGGTGACGAAACTCCGTTTGCTGGCTTCGACGTTCACCGTGCTGAAGTAGCGCTGCATGGTCATCTGGTTGGCGCAATGGGCCACGACGATCCAGAGCGCGTCGGTCAAGGTGAAGGTGACCACCGTCGCCGGCAGGGTGGGATCGGGGGAGAAGAAGGTGAAGCTCTCGTTGTCCCGGGCGTTGACCACCTCCATCCAGTCGAAGAGGTTGGTGCCGGTGGCCCAGGCCACGTAGCCGATGGTGAAGAAGCCGCCGCCCAGGAGCAGCGCCACCTGGATCACGTCGGTCCAGACCACGGCCCGGATCCCGCCCATCATGGTGTAGACCGTGGCCACGACGCCCACGGTGAGGATGATGACGATCAGGGGAATTCCGGTGGCCACGGCCAGGGCCCGGGATGAGACCAGGACGATGACCATCATCAGCACCGATACGAACATCAGGAACATGGAAGCGCCCAGGAGCCTCGCCGAGAGGCCATAGCGGTGTTCCAGGTATTCGTAGGCGGTGGTGAAGCGGAAGCGGACGAAGAAGGGAATGGTCAGCAGCAGGATGAACAGCACGTGGAGGGGAAACCCGAGGAAGGTGCTCATCAGGTTTCCGAATCCGAAACGCCAGACCACGCCGGGGTAGGCCAGGAAGCTGATGCTGGAGAGCAGGGAGGCGATGATGCTGATGCCCACGGCGAACCAGGGAAGCCGCCGCCCGCCCAGGAAGTATTCCTCGCCGGTCTTCTGGCCCCGGGAGAGGCGCCAACCCAGAAACATCATGGCTCCCAGGTAGGCCACCAGGACCACGTGATCGGCGAAGTGCAGTTGCATGTCGATGGTCTCCGTATCCGCCCGGAAGAAAAGCAGTGCAGATCGTATTCGTTCCGAATTGGAGGCGCAAGCGTGTGGAGGAGGGGCGACATTCTTGTCGCCCATAGGAGAGGTGTCTTATAGGCGCCCCGTGTTCCTCGTTCTATTGTCGCTTTGGGGAGTCGGCGCCCGGAAGGACGCCGATCCCAGTCGGCGCGTGAAACACGCCGCTCCACGGGCGCGTGAAACACGCCCTCTCCCAGTCGGCGCCGGGGACGCCGCCGCTCCACGGGCGCGTGAAACACGCCGCTCCGAGAGGCTTTTCCCAATCGGCGACCTCAGGGTCGCTGCTCGTTTGGAGGGGCGTCATTCTTGGCGCCCTCTTTCGAGCGTTGGGTGTACTCGAAGCTCGGCGGCTCGACGTCCTGGCTT
>JAJDTT010000217.1 GCA_022827025.1 Acidobacteriota bacterium | reverse complement strand
CAATGTCGATATATTCAACGATGCGGGGATTGTGCCGACCTACAGTCTTGGTTTCGGTCCGGGTAACGTGGACCCCTTGGTTCCCGGCCTTTTCCCTGGCGGGATCTCTTCCAGTGATCTGAGCGCGGCATCCGGGACGCTGGCGACCCTGGCCGGAGTCGTCGACTCGGCCGATCAGACGTTCAACGTCTCGTCGGTGGGTTCGGGGTACGTGGACGGGGCATCCGAGACCAACATCCTCAATCAGAATTTCGTCAACTTCTATCTTGCGGATACGTGGCGTGTCACGCCCGGGTTCACCTTGAATTTCGGGTTTCGATGGGAATTTCACTCGGTCCCGGATGAGACCCGGGGATTGGCCCTGCTGCCGGTGGGAGGCCCCGAGTCCGTGCTCGATCCCAACGCCGTCATCGATTTCGCAGGCGCGTCCAATGGAAGGCCGTTCTTCAAGAACGACCTGAACAACTATGCTCCCAGCCTCGGGTTCGCTTGGAGAGTCTCGGACAAGACCGTTCTGCGTGGCGGCTACGGTCTCAACTACGTGGTGGACAACAACTTCACGACGGCGCTCAACGCGATGCGGGGCAACGCTGGTTTGAGCCTGACGCAGACCGTCAATGGAATCAGCGGCACCCTCAGCAGCGGCGGTCTGGTGCCGATTCCGGTACCCGAATTCAAGGTCCCGCGGACCGCGCGCGACCAGGTCCTGGCCGATACCGCCGCGGCCCTCTTCACCATCGATGAGAATTTGAGAACCCCATATGTGCAGCAATGGAACATCGGTCTCCAGCATGAGATCATGCAGAACACCGCCGTCGAGTTGCGCTACGTGGGAAACCACGGCATCAAGCTGACCCGCGCCATCGATCTGAATCAGGTCCTGCTGCCTGCGGAGTACGTGGCGGACTTCAGGCGCGCCCAGAGAAACCTGGCTGCCTACGGAAGTCCCTTCGCCGGTGAACCCTTGACAGTTTTCCCGCGGCTCGGTCTAGGTGGTTTCCTGCAGGCCGGTTACGTTCAGAACTGGATTCGAAACGGTGAGGTCGGGCAGTACGCCGGGGGCTTCCTGGCGCCCAACCGGAGGTTCTTCCTGGCCGGTGAAGGGGGCGAGAGGTTTGGAGCCACTCTGCCCATGAGCTTCTTCCTCCGCAATCCCAATGCCTTCGTCGCCGACGTGGTCGGCAACAACGCGTTCTCCAAGTACAACGGGCTCCAGTTCGAGATTCGGCGGCAGTTCCGCGGGGGGTTCGCGGGGCAGTTCAACTATACCTGGGGCAAGGTGCTGACGAATTTCGCCGGCAGCCAGTCCAATTTTCGCGGGTATTTCGACAACGCTCAGCAGCACCTGGAGATCATGCGTCCCGACT
Organism: Acidobacteriota bacterium; assembly: GCA_022827025.1. Taxonomy (GTDB): domain Bacteria; phylum Acidobacteriota; class UBA6911; order RPQK01; family JAJDTT01; genus JAJDTT01. The sequence goes on along the minus strand of JAJDTT010000217.1, from coordinate 2,881 downwards.
TCGACATCACCCACACCTACAATGCCAACTGGGTCTGGGAGATTCCCTTCGGCCAGGGGCGCAGGTGGATGAACGGCGGCGGATTCATGGAATATCTGGCCGGTGGATGGGACCTCAGCGGATTCTTGAGGATCCGTTCCGGCGAGGTCGTCAACCTCATCTCCGGACGAGGAACCATCAACCGCGGCGGCTCCCGAGCTTTGACCAATACGGTTCATCTCCTGGGGATGGACAACGCCGAACTCCAGAACAAGACCGGGGCATTCCGCGACGCGCAGGGCCGGGTGATCCTGTTCGATCATCGCCTGATCGCAGACGGTGGCGGAATGGAATCGCGGTACTTTGCAAACCCGGCCATGTTGGAAGCGGGGTCCCTGGGTCTGTCCCCCGTCAGTGGCCCCTGGTTTGCGTCGTTGGATCTCGGGGTTCGCAAGAGCTTCCCGATCCCGGTGACGGAGGATGCCCGGCTTCAGCTCCGCTTCGACTTCTTCAACAGTCTCAATCGCACGAATTTCGTCGTATCCAACAAGGGCGTCGGCATCGCCGGCCTCGGCGTCACCAACATGCACAATCCCAACAGCCCCCTGTTCGGTCAGATCAGCTCCGCGTTTTCCCCCCGGACCCTCCAGGTGGGGATGAAGATTACTTTCTAGTGTGAAGATTCAGGGGGCATGTTTGTGCCGGAGAGACTGGTGCGGTTAACATAGCGCCAATTCCGACTAAAAATCTGTTTACTTCCCAGGGAGGAAAGCGAATCATGAGTCAATCGTCCATTCACCGGCGGTCCTTCTTGTCCCGTTCGGCGGGGGCCGGACTGGCGCTGGCCGGTTTTCCCGGCATCCTCAGTGCGCGCAACGTCAACAACAACATCAACGTGGGGATCGTCGGCCCGGGTGGTCGCGGCAGCGGTCTCCTGAAGCAGTTCCTCGAAAGCGGGGATCAATACGGAGCCCGCATGACGGCGGTCTGCGATCTCTGGAGCTACCGCCGCGACCGGGCCGCCGCCCTGGTGGAGGAAAAAGAGGGCCGGGCGCCCCGGGTCTACCGGCACCACGAGGAGATCCTGGCCGACAAGGAGCTGGATGCCCTCATCATCGCCACCCCCGACCATGCCCACGCCCAGATTCTCAAGTTGGCCGCCGACGCCGGGATGGACGCCTACTGCGAAAAACCCATGTCCAACGTGCTCTCCGAGGCCAACGAGGCCCTGGATGCCGTGCGCAAGGCGGGCGTCATCGTCCAGATCGGCACCCAGCGGCGCGCCAATCCCCGCTACCGGAAGGCCACCCGAATGATCGCCGATGGATTGATCGGGGACGTGGTCAAGGTGGACCTCCACTGGAGCTTCTACAGTCCCTACCGCTGGGCCCGGAAGAAAAAGGACCTCCTGATGGCTCGAGAGAGCGACCTGGACTGGAACACCTGGCTCATGGGACGGCCACAGCGCCCCTTCGATCCCCGCATCTTTCGCAGCTTCCGCCTCTTCAAGGACTTTTCCAGTGGAATCATCGACCAGTGGATGAGTCACGGGATCGATCTGGCCCACATGTTGACCGGGGTTTCCTATCCGGTGAGCGCCGTTTCCCACGGCGGGATCTACAAGTGGAAGGACTACCGGGAGAATCCCGACACCCAGGAGGTCACCCTGGAGTACCGGAAGGGTGACGGGAAGTTCCTGGCCGTCTACTCCACCAATTGGATCAATGGTTACGGCAACGGCACCCGGGTCCACGGGACCCTGGGGAGCTTCGAGGGCGAGTCCTTCTCCAACCCCGACTCGGATTGGCTGTTCTCCGGCCAGGGTGTGAACTCCGACGGCAAGATCCAGGATCGCATCGTGGTTCCCCGCGAGTCCGTGGACATGGACGAGATGGGAATGGCTCACATGAACAACTGGCTGGACGCCGTGCGCCGGCGCGACCCCAAGGGGCTCTACTGTCCCGTCGAGGCCGGCTACGGGCACTCCATCGCCTGCATCATGGCGACCGACGCCTACTGGAGCGGCAAGCGCATGGTGTTCGATCCCAAGGCGCGAGTCATTCAGGCCGGCTGACCAAGAGGGAGGGCCCGGTGGTCCGTGGCAGGAACCTCGGTGCCGTTTGAAATGCGGCCCATGCCGCTCGCATGTGCCGGCCTGCCGGTTTCAAACCAGTACCCAAGTATGAAATAATCGTGAAAGTGTCGTGCTTTTTCCATGACAGGGGCGAGCTCATAGAAGCTGGCATCCCCCCACCTCATGCCACCGCGTCGGAGGCATCGAATATAATATTGACCACCTTGCACTCGCACCCGGACTAGTCAGTACTAATTGAATAGGAGGTACATCGTGACGTCATTGTTCTCGCAAAAGCTGTGGTTTCCTGCAAAGCCGCGGATACCCGCAGTCGGCGTATTATCGATACTGATTCTGGCAACCGTAATGGCCACGGGTTCCGCTGCCGGCCAATGCCTTGAGGTCGGGGTTCTGGATCCGTCTGCGGCCGCGATAGCGGGCGCGTCGGTGCTGATCGGAGATCAGGAACAGACCACCGACGAATCCGGGACGGCGGAATTCTGCGATCTCGGCCCGGCTCCTCACGCGGTCGTCATCGTCGCCCCCAACTTCCAGGTGCTGGAAGACCTGGTGCAGAAATCGGAAGGCAGGGTGACCTTCACGTTGGAGGTCCTCCTGGAGACCGAGTTGATCGTGGTCGGGACTCGCGCTGAAGCTCGGTCCAGCACCGAGTCGATGGTTCCCGTCGACGTGATCGGCGGCGCGGATTTCACCAGTCAGGGAGCCACCGACGTGACCGACCTGATGCGCACGCTGACCCCCTCGTTCAACGTCAACACCCAGCCCATCAGCGACGCGGCCACCATCGTGCGGCCGGCCAACCTGCGC
>JAJDTT010000103.1 GCA_022827025.1 Acidobacteriota bacterium | reverse complement strand
AGCGCGGGAGACGTTCTCGTCGACCACAAAGAAGAGGCGGTGGCGCCGGTCCGATTCGAGACGGTTCACCACCCGCGGGAAGACCGGATTCCCCGGATCGAAGACACCCTCCGTGAAGATCACCGGGTAGTCAAAATCGAGGGTGAAACTCTGGTTGACGATCTCCATTTCGTTTCGGGCCGCCGGTCTTTCTCTATCTCCTGCGCAGACCCTGCGCCGTCCCCTGACCATGGAGCCTGCGCGGCCATCCGGACCGGATCATGCGCGGCATCAGGGGCCGGTCCCGGAAGCGCCGGACGCGGAGTGGCTGGGGGGCGACATCGCTCAACACAGGGCCGTAAAAGGATTTGTAGTCTACCACAGGGCCGGAGAGGCGCACGCGCCGACCAGTTCGTCCACCGTGAGAAGCTCGGAGGGGCGATTTCCAGTCGCGGAGGGGCGATTTCCAGTCCCCAGTCCCCCTTCTCTCACGCTCACTCCAGAGGGCGCCTAGAAACCGTCGTTCCCGTCCGGCGGTTGGAAACCGCCGCTCCTCCGGCGATTGGAAATCGCCGTTCCTGCTACCGCGCCGGCTGGAGCGCAGGTAAAATGAGGCGATGCGGTCATCTTGTTCGTGCCTCCGGTTCTTCCCTGCTCTGGGAGCGTTCTTCGGTCTGGTGAGCGTGGCGGCGGGAGCATTCGGTTCCCATGTCCTGGAAGCCAGGCTCTCTGGCGACATGTTGGAGATCTTCGATTTGGCCACCCGCTACCTCATGGTCCACGCCCTGGCCCTGCTCCTGCTGGGCGCCCTGTCCAGCCGCCTGGAACCGAGGTGCGGAGTCCTGGCCGGATGGGGGTTCTGCGCCGGAGTCATCCTCTTCTCGGGAACCCTCTATGCCTACAGCCTGACCGGAGTTCCCGGGTGGGTGATGCTGACTCCCGTAGGCGGGACGCTTCTGCTGGCCGGATGGGCCTGTCTGCTCTGGGGTTGTTGGCCCCGCCGGGGCCGGGGATCGGACCAGGCGTGATGGCGCCGGGAAATCTCAGGCCACGGATTTCGGTGATCATCCCCGCGCTCGATGAAGCGGCCGGGATCGCCAGGTCCATCGCCAGCGCGACTCGAGAGCCGGGGGTTGAGGTCATCGTCGTCGACGGCGGAAGCCGGGACGACACGGTGCAGGTGGCTCGCCGGCAGGGCGCCACGACGTTGGAGGTCGCGGCCGGACGAAGCCGCCAGATGAACGCCGGAGCCGAGGCGTCCAGCGGAGAATACCTGGTCTTCCTGCACGCAGACACGCTGCTTCCGCCGAATTACGCCAGCCTGGTTCGGCGCCTTCTGGCTTCTCCCCAAGTGGTTGCGGGCGCGTTTCGGCTGGGTATCGAGGGCCGGCGGCGAAGTCTCCGCTGGATCGAGACGGGCGCCAACTGGAGGTCCCGGTGGCTCCAACTCCCGTATGGCGACCAAGCCCTCTTCGTGCGGTCCCGGCTCTTTTCCGAGTTGGGAGGTTACGCCGATCTCCCCATCATGGAGGACTACGACCTGGTTCGGAGACTGGCGCGGAGGGGCCGCGTCATCTTGGCTCCCGAAGCCGTCGTCACTTCGGCAAGACGATGGAACCGGTTGGGCCTCTTCAGGACGACGCTGCTCAATCAGGTCATGGTGACCGGGCATCTCCTGGGCGTGTCTCCCCGGAAGATGGCCCGGTTGTATCGGCGTACAGCGGCGTTCCGGCCGTTGCCCGAATAGCGATCGGCCGAGAATTTCGGCGGCGCGCTCCAGCCGACCGGTGAGGAGTGCGGGTCAACCACCCGCCAATTGCTCCAGGACCTTGGCCAGAGCCTGGGTCCCCTCGAGGCCTTCCCCCCTGGCCTGCGAAGTGCGGAACAACTGGTTGACCAGGGACGTCGCCGGAAGGGCGGCCTGAGCGGCAGCGCCACTCTCCATCACCAGTCGAAGGTCCTTCTGGATGAGATCCACCATGAAACCCGGCGCGAAGTCGCGATCCACGACGCGGGGAGCCAGATTGCTCAACTGCCAACTGCCGGCGGCGCCTCCCTTGACGGCTTCGACCATCACCCGCTGGTCCAAGCCGTTCTTCCCGGCGAAGACCAGGGCTTCACTGACCCCCATGAGGGTGACCGCGACCAGAATCTGGTTGCACAACTTGGTCAACTGACCGCTCCCCACGGGCCCGCAGTAGGTGATGGTCTTGCCCATGGTCTCGAAAATGGGGACCGCCCGGTCGAACGCCTCCCGGTCCCCGCCGGCCATGATGGCCAAGGTGGCATTCTGCGCCCCCACGTCGCCTCCCGACACGGGTGCATCCACCAGAGCGCATCCCTTCTCCCGGAGCTGCCGGTCCAGATCCCGCTCGACCTGAGGAGAGATGGTGCTCATGTCCATGACCACCGAACCCGGCCGGACCCCGTCCAGAACACCGTCCGGCCCCGCGACCACCTCCTGGACGTCCGGCGAGTCCGAGACCATGGTGATGATCATCCGGGAATTTTCGGCCACCTCGCGGGGAGAAGCGGCCACGGCGGCCCCTTCCGCTTCCAGGGACCGGGTCTTGGACGTCGTGCGGTTGTAGACCGTGAGGGGATACCCGGCCTTCAAGATGTGTCCCGCCATGGGAAGCCCCATGATGCCGAGCCCGATGAAACCGACGGATGGCTTGTTCGCCATAGGATCCTCCTTCTGCGACTTCGACCACGAGCGGCCGGCGCGGCTGGCACGCGAACCGCGATTCAACGTAGAATCATCTATGGGAGAGGGGCAATGAGCAAGAGAAAAACGTGGATTCTTTCGGTCGTGCTGATCATTTTCTTCGCCGGAGCGGGCATCGTCTCACTGGGGCTCTACTACGCCTTCCGCGGCTCCGTTCCCACGGTCGAAAACGATTCGGTCGTGGAGATCGCGATTTCGTCCCAGATCCAGGAGTTTCCTCCGAACAATCCCCTCCTCCAGATGCTTTCTCCGCAAGGGGCCAGCCTCTGGCAACTGCGTAATATCTTTCGCCGGGCGGCGGAAGACGAACGCATCAAGGCCGTGCTCCTGGAGATCCATCCCCTGGCCTGGAGCTGGGCCCAGATCGAGGAACTTCGCGACCAGATCAAAGGCTTCCGTGAGTCGGGCAAACCGGTTCACGCGCTGCTGGCCGTGGACCTGGTCCGGGAACCGGAGCTGTACCTGGCGTCGGCCACGGACAGCGTGACGTTGAATCCCGATGCCGGCTTCCTGGTCAACGGCCTGTTGGTGGAGCAGACCTTCTTCAAGGGGACCATGGAGAAGCTGGGGGTCCGCCCCGAGTTCATCCAGTTCAAGGAATACAAGAGCGCCGAATCCTACAGCCGGGACAGCCTCAGTCCGGCGGTCCGGGAGATGCTGGAGACGATCGTCGCGGACCTGGAAGAGAGATTCGTGGCCACGGTGTCCCACGACCGGAACCTGGAAGAAGGCGTCCTGCAGGAATTCATGAAGCTGGGAGTGGCTTCCGCAGATCAGGGTCTGGAACTGGGCCTCGTCGACCAGACGGGATACCGCCACCAGGTGGAAGCACTGCTGGCGGGCGCCGGAGAGGACAGCGAGTACCGGTCGATTTCCGGAGCCAGGTTCCTGAAGGCCGCGCGCCATGGGTCCGCGGATCCGGCGGAGCACCGGGCCGCCGTCCTGGCCGGGGTCGGGGCCATCGTGGCCGGGAAGAGCGATCCCATGATGGAGGTCCTGGGCGGCGTCAGCCTGGCCCGCCAGCTTCGGAAACTGCGGCAGGACGACCGGATCAAGGGAGTGATCCTGAGAGTCAACAGCCCGGGAGGGTCGGCCGTGGGCTCCGACATGGTCTGGGAAGAAGTCCGGAAACTCGAACAGGAGGGCAAGCCCGTGGTCGTCTCCATGTCGGGCGTGGCCGGTTCGGGCGGGTACTACATCTCCATGGGGGCCGGTCACCTCGTCTCCCAGCCTTCGACCATCACCGGATCCATCGGGGTGATCTTCGGCAAGTTCGACTTGAGCAACCTGTACCAGTGGATGGGAATCAGCGTCGACCAGGTCAAGAACTACCCTCACGCCGACATCTTTTCCTCGAGCCGATCCCTGGGGTCCGAACAGAGAAAGCGGGTGGAGGACTGGATCGCCGACCTCTACCAGAAGTTCGTGACCAAGGCGGCCGACTCGAGACGAATGGAATTTGAGGACCTGGAAGAGAAAGCGCGAGGGCGCATCTACACCGGCGCCCAGGCCAAGGCCCTGGGACTGGTCGATTCTCTGGGTGGGTTCGAAGTGGCGATTCGAGAGCTGAAGCGGGCCATGTCCCTGGATGAGGACACCCCGCTGGACCTGCACCTGTATCCGCATCCCAAGTCCTGGTGGGAAGCGGCATTCAGCGGGGATCTCGTGTCCGTCATCCGCACTTTCAGGACAGCCTCTCCGTTGAACCAGTGGACCGCGAATCTGATCAGGCACCTCGAATCACCCGGTCCGTGGCTGCTTGCCCCCGAATTGCGATTCCGCTAGAGTCGGAAGTCCGCCCGGGAAGGAGTTCCTCCATGCCAAAGCAGGTCAAAGCATTGAGAGTGCCTGACTTGGCAGAGAAGAAGCGCCGTGGCGAGAAGATCGCCGCACTCACCGCTTATGACGCCACCATGGCCGCCCTGCTGGACCGGGCCGGCATCGACGTTCTGTTGGTCGGCGACTCTCTGGGCACCGTGATCCTGGGATGCGACACGACGGTGCCGGTCACCCTGGACATGATGGCGCACCACAGCCGGGCCGTCACGCGGGGAGCGCGGCGGGCGCTGGTGGTTGCCGACATGCCCTTCGCCACGTATCAGGTTTCCGTTTCCGAGGCGCTTCGAAATGCCGCGCGCCTGATGCAGGAAGGTGGAGTCTCCGCGGTCAAGGTGGAAGGGGCCGGGCCCGTGGTGAAGTCCGTTCGCCACCTGGTGGATGTGGGCATCCCGGTCATGGGCCACTTGGGTCTCACCCCACAGAAGGTCCATGCGCTTGGCGGCCACCGGCAGCAGGCTCGCGACCGCGGGAGCGTGGCTCGGCTGCTGGCCGACGCCGCGGCCCTGGAGGATGCCGGAGTCTTCGCCCTGGTCCTGGAATGCATCCCGGACGAAGTCGCATTCGAAGTGACGTCGCAGCTTCGGATACCCACCATCGGCATCGGAGCGGGACCCTATTGCGACGGTCAGATCCTGGTGAGCTACGATGCCTTCGGCCTCTTCGACTCCTTCGTCCCTTCATTCGTCAAACGTTACGCCTCCCTGGGCAGCACCATCCTGAACGCCACCGAAGACTACGTCGACGACGTCCGCACCGGACGTTTCCCCGCTTCCAGAACCACCGACTTTTTCCGTTCCAGCGAGCCGGAGCTGGTCAAAGAGAGATCCTGATGGCCCTGGCCGTGGCCACCTCCATCGCCGGAGCCCGGGAGGCGATGGGAGCCGCCCGAAGGGGTGGATTGTCCAGTGGCCTCGTCCCCACCATGGGAGCCCTTCACGAGGGTCACCGGAAGCTGATCCAGGTGGCGCGGGAGGAATGCGACTGGCTCGCCGTGAGCATCTTCGTGAATCCGACCCAGTTCGGCCCGGAGGAGGACTTCGACACCTATCCGAGAGACCTGGATTCGGATCTCGCCATGTGCCGGCAATCGGGAGTCGATCTGGTCTTTCAACCCGTCCGCGCCGAAATCTATCCGGCCACGCACAGGACCTTCGTGGAGGTCGAGACGGTGACGTCGCACCTGTGCGGCCGGTTCCGCCCCGGACACTTCCGCGGCGTCGCCACCATCGTCCTGAAGCTCCTGAACATCCTGGGTCCCGACCGGGCCTACTTCGGCGAGAAGGACGCCCAACAGACGGTGGTCGTCCGGCAACTGGTGAAGGATCTGAACCTGCCGGTGGTCGTCCGCCAGGTCCCGACGGTTCGAGAGTCCGACGGATTGGCCATCAGTTCCCGGAACCGCCATCTCGGGCCCCAGGAGCGGCGGGCCGCCGCCGTTCTCTTCCGGGTCCTGAAGGAGATCAGGACCCTGGTGCTCCAGGGCGGCCGGGACGCCGCCCGGGTCCGCCGCAGCGGACTCCGGCTCTTGAGCCGGGAGACCCGGGTCCAGGTCGAGTATCTGGAGCTGGTCGATCCGGAAACCATGCAGCCCGTGTCCGAGGTTCGAGGCCCCGTCCGGGCCGCCGCCGCCATCCGCGTCGGCGGCGTCCGGCTGATCGACAACCTTCTGTGCGAAGCTGCAGACCGCTGAAACGGCCCCCTTGATTCCATCCTTTCCCCAGACATGGACCGGCTGCCGGGCACCCCTCACGCTGTCGATATCTCCCTGCTTTCTCCTCCCTTCTCAGGACCCGATTCTCAAATTGACATTCGCGCGGAAACCTTCTAGTCTGCCTTTCCGGAATCGCTAGTCGACGGTTTCAGCTTTTCGACTCTCCGGTTCGTTCGTCCCGATATGGTCAGGAATCGGATCTATTCCACGCGGGAACTTGCCCAACTCTGGAACCTGAGCGAATCGACCATAAAACGGTGGACCGATACCGGGAAGCTCGAATGCCATCGCACTCCGGGCGGCCATCGAAGATTCCAACTCAAGCATATTCAGGACTTTCAGGCTCGCCACCGATTCGAGGGCACCGGTCTGCTGACCTCCACCGATTGGGAGGACCCTGAACTGGAGACCTTCATCAACCAGAGGAACTGGTCACGGGTGAGGGAGTTGATCCTCTATCTGGCTTCCGAGAACCAGTGCGCTTCGATCAAGGATCTTCTGGAGCGGCTCTACATTCGTGGATTGACCGTGGTGGACCTCTACGACGAGGTTCTGGCTTCCATATTCGTCCCCTCCCGGGGAAACCATTCCTCCAATTCCATGACGGTGGGCCAGGCTCGGCTGGTGGAAAAGAATCTCGAAGAGGCCTTGTACTATTTCTTCCCCGGTGTGGTCCGCCGCAGACCTCTGGGCAAGACCGGACTTTGCGCGGCGCCTTCCGCCTACTGCAGCCATCTCGTCAACGGAATCTCCCGGGTCTTGAACGAAGAGGGGTGGGACGCCCTGAATCTTGGGAGCAAGGTTCCCTTCGAGGCGATGGCCGAAATGGTGGAGGAACAGCCGGTGAACATGGCCTGCGTCCTGGCCCGGAAGGGACTGAGCGCCAAGTCGAAAGGCCGTTTCCGGGCGCTGAACGAGGCCTGTGATCGCTATCGTATTCCGGTTCTCCTGTTGGGTCCGGGTTTTTCGACGCCCAAATCCCGGATGGACCTTTCCTACGACGAGTACATCCCCAGCTTTCGGGACCTCTCCGACTATATTCAGCGGGCAGCGTACTGAATCGCAGGACAGAGCCGGATCACGGTCCGCGGTCCTCGGCACGCAGTCTCCGCACCAGATCCTGGTAAAGGCGGACGCCCGCCTCCAGTTCGGCCTTGG
>JAJDTT010000143.1 GCA_022827025.1 Acidobacteriota bacterium | reverse complement strand
CCCCGAGAAACCTTGGAAGATTCCACGTAAATGCTCAAAAACATATTATTTTTCATCATACGCAAAGCGACCTGATGAGAAATGCGGGGTAGACTCGGAGGATGATGGTGCGCCTGGACAAGTGGCTGCAGGTGGCCCGGGTCTTCAAGACCCGGAGCCAGGCCACCCGGGCCTGCGGTCTGGGAAGGGTCCGAGTGGGAGGCGCCGTGGCCAAGGCCCACCGAAAGGTGTCGGTGGATGATCGCATCGAGGTGCGCCGGAAGGGCCGGACCCGCGTCCTGCGGGTCAAGGAAATACAGAGCCGGCCGGTTCCCAAGGCCCAGGCACGCACCCTGTACGAAGATCTGAGCGTGGAGCGGGTCCGGAATCCCGCTGACCCTTTCGGAGGGATGCCGCCGCCGGCACGAACATTCAAGGGCCGCCCGACCAAGCGGGATCGAAGGCGGATCGACCGCTGGCGTCGGGATTCCAATTCCTGAGTTCAGCCGGCCCGATAGACCAGGAGGTTTTCCCGTTCCGGTTCGCCGGACTGCGAGACCCTGAGCCGCGCGGCGTCCAGGTCCATGCTGGCGATGAAGGGAAGATTGCGGTATCGGTCCTGGTAGTCCAGACCGTATCCGATCAGGAATGCCCCACTGGCCTGGAACCCCACGTACCGGATGGGGACCTCCACCAGTCGAAGATCGCGCCGGTCCAGGAGAGTGCAGATCCTGATGGACGCCGGTTTCCTCCGACCCAGTAGTCCGAGAAGGGAGTGGGCGGTCAGACCCGTGTCGATGATGTCCTCCACCAGCAACACGTGCCTTCCGGTGATCTCTTCCTGCAGGTCCTTGAGGAGCCGGACCCGGCCCTGGTCCCGCCGGGGATGGTAGCGGCTGACGGAGATGAAATCGAGACTGACCGGTGTGGCCAGGTTCCGGATCAGGTCGCAGGTGAAGACGAAGGCCCCCTTCAGGATTCCCACGACCATGAGGTCGCGGCCCCGGTAGTCCCGTTCGATCCGTCGCGCCAACTCTCCGACCCGTTTCAGAATCGTCGCCTCGTCGTACACGATCTCATCGACGACGGAATAGAAGGGCTTCTTCACCGTTGGGGAGAGGACCTCGCTCATGCCAGAGTTCCGAACTTGAAGAGAAGCTTCCGGTAGTCCCTCCCGTAGAGAACCTTCAGCTTCAAATCGGGATAGAGTTGGCGCATCTGACGTATTTTCCGGTTCTTCGGAGTCACCAGGCTCTGTTTCATGGTGGTCAGCTCGACGTAGAGCTCGAACTGCGGCAGATAGAAATCCGGCGTGAAGCTCCGGGTGACCCTGCCCTCGTCATCGCGGTCCAACGGGAAACAGACCGGCTCGTAACGCCACTCGATCCGGTAGAAGTCCAGAAAACGGGCGAAATTGGCCTCGCTCTCGTGAGCAAAGCGAAATCCTGCTGGAGGGCGGCCTGCCTTGACCATGCTGGCCGCTCGTTTTTATCAGAACGCTCTGACGGGTCTTGGGGTCTCAGTGTCCGGAGGAGGGCGGAACCGACGAAAGGAAAGTCCGGCCGTTCCCGAACAACTCCTGGGCGACCACTCGGCCCGGAGTCGACTCCAGGACCACGAATCCGCCCAGGAGTCCCCGGGATGCCGGAACCAGGTTCGGTATCAGGTCGGAGAACCTAGCTTTCGGGCCCAGGGGTCTCCTGGCAGCCTCACCCTGGAGGGTTCCCTGCGGGTCGAACACCTCGAGGCTCACTTCCGTGGCGGCGTCGCCCGGATTGAAGACGGCGATCCCCGTGAAGATGGGTGGCAACGTATCTCCGGGCCTGCGCTCGCCATTGGCCACGTGGCTGAAGACGGCACGTCTGAGGGGCTCGGTCTGAAGTGTCAGCGCAGCCGCGTATTCCCCGCCGACGGGGTCTCCGAAAATGACGTCGCCGATCAACCCCGGATGAGTGCTTTCGACGCCGACGGAACCGACGAGAATGGACCCCTGCTGTGATTCGAAGCCGAAGATCTCGGATGCGTTGCGCTGGAAGCTCTCCTGGGGTGCGAGCCGAAGCCGATGGGACCGGCCCAACCGGTTTCCGTCCGATAGATACGCAGCCAGCACTACGTCCGTCTCCCGATCGCCGGAGTTGATCAGCTTGATGCTGGTGAAGTACCCCCCGGCGTCTCCGGTCCCTTCTCCGCTGGCCAACTGGGCCGAATAGAGATTCTGAACCTCGCCGGTCCCGGTGGCATTGAGTCCCAGGACCGTATCCGCCAGCTCGATGAGTTCGAAGCCGACCACCCCGGGACCTTGCGGGACCTCGACCCGGACGTGCCCGTGGGAGACGCCGCCCAAGGGGCCGAAAAGGTCCGTAATCGATCCCGCCAGCCGGCTGTGACCCGCAAGACTGAAGGTCTCCGGTCCCGCCAGAGGAGTTCCGTCCGACCCGAACAGGGTCAGGCGCACGGTGGTCCGCTGATCCGCAGGATTCGCCAGGGCCAGCGTCGTCCGCGCCGCCTGATCGTTGTTTTCGGAAGGAAACGTCCCCGGACCTTCGAAGATCCGCGTGAAATAGAGCAGCCGCGATCCGGAGGAGAACGCCACCGCTCCGTCCATCTTGGTGGTTGGCGGCGTGAGGCCGTTGGCGAAGAGGAAAAATCCGGACAGCTCGGGCGTCGAGGATCGTATCCGCATCCAGCCCTCGCGACGCGCGTTCAACCGGGCCCCGAAGAACTCTCGGCCCAACTTCGCCAACTGTTGACCGGCCCCCACCTGGCGAACGCCGGGGCTCAGGGGAAATAGAGGCTCACCCTGGTCCGAGAACCCCTCCACCGCCATGACGGCGTCGGTCCTGGAGTCGTTGATGACGGCGAAACCGCTGAAATCGTCGGCGTCCCCCCGATAGAAGGGAAAGAGCAGTTCCCGGCCGGGAGCGGTGAAAAGGACCTGCCGGCCGGAAAGATCGAAGTCGTTCTGCGGGAACACCTGGTACAGACCCGACGGTCCGAACTCGTAGGCCACCGGTTCCTCGCTGAAGTCGACGGATCGGGCGGCGGCTCCGGAACCGGGAGTAATGCCCACGATGGCCTGAATACTTTCCGGGTCCGGGAGGACGTCGATCTGCCCGTAGTCCAGCAGGATGTCGCCGTTGGAAAACAGGGTCACCGACAAATCGTTTCCGGGACGTCGACCCGCCAGGGTGAACTCGGGGACCCCGTCCCAGATGAAGCTCAGAGACCCTTCGCCGGCCTCGGCCCGGATCTCGCCGCTGGCCTCGGGGTCCAGATCGCTGAAGAAGAGGGCGATGCGGGGAGGCCCGTTGAGGAAGCGCCTTCGGCTTCGAGGGACTCCGGGCTGACCGTCGCCGATTCCGAAAGTCAGGTTCCCATCGCTGTTGACCACCACTTCGGTGTAGGTGGCGCCGAAGAACGGAAAGGAGAATCCTTCCGGAAACTCGAAAATCATCTCGCCGTCGTCCTCGAGGAGCGAGAGCTGATTCACTTCTTCGTTGGTCTGCAGATCGATTCCGGAGACCACCTCGCCCGCGGCGACCTCCACGACCACCTTCTCCGCCGGATCGTCCCGGGAGGTTCCCGATTCGCCGGCGCCGTTGTAGAAATCCTTGGGGAATCCGGTAAAACGGATTTCGTAGGGTCCCACCGAGCTGCCCTCGGTGAAATCCGGCTCCAGCGGCTCGATGAAGACCACGTATCTCCCTGGTGGCAAACCCGGCAACTGGTAGGAGCCGTCATCGGTGACCAGAAAATCGGAGACCACTCCCACCTGCTCACCCAGGACTTCCGTCAGGTTGCCTTGCGCATCGGTTTCCACTGCCGCTGCCACGACGTTGGCGCCGAGGACCGGGGCTCCGGTCCGCCTGAGCACCCGTCCCCGGATGGTGCCGGTATTTGCCGCAAAGGACTCCTCCGGATAGAGCCAGGAAATCCAGATCGCGTCGTCCAGCAGCGGCTCGTTCGGTCCGAAGAAACTGCCGACGGGGTACATGACCGGAACGAAGGCCAGATCCCCGAGATCGCTGCTTTCGAACCATTCCCTGCCCGCCTGGGTATGGTCCAATCCCAGGAGGTGGCCGACCTCGTGCATCGTCACGCGGTAGAATCGGTCCGGCTGGGACGCCGGGCGTTTGCCGATCACGGCGAACCCGGACAAGTACTCCAGGGAGTCTTCGTCCGCAAATCGGATCGCGGCGAATCCCAGAGTGTTCTCGCCGGCTCCCTCTCCGAATACGAGGTTGGCGATCTCCCCGTCCTGATCGAGGATGACGAGGTTCTCCGGGCGGCGACTTCCGACATATTCGGTGAAGTTGGAACCATCGATGTTCTGGTCCAGAAACCGGGGCTCCGGATTTCGAGTCCGGAGCGTGGAGGTCTCGACGTCCTCCCACGCCTGGAAAGCCTCGTGGACCCGCCTCCCCAGGTGGGCCCATCGAGTTTCGGAGAACTCCTGATCGATCAGGTACAGGACCGGCCTGTCGGCATTCCACTTGAGGACACGTCCGCCCCGAAGAACGTCGCGGGGTCCGCCGCCGAAGAGGGATGATCCCAGCGCGAGGATCAGGGCCGTGACGAGGAGGGCGCCGGATCCTGGATCCGAGCGCGGTCCGAGGCCGCCGGTCGTCACCTTGACGCGGGCTCCTGCGCCACCCAATAGCGATCGATTCTCCGAACCACCGACTCGAACCGGTCCAGGGAGATCGGCGCTCCGGGCCGCAACGCCGCCTGCTCCTCGGCGCTGAGAGTCGAACCGCGAATCTGCGTGGCTCTCGCCCGATGCAGGAGATTGGCGTTTCCCACCCGGTTCAATACGGCCTGGCCTCCTCTGCCGCCCTTGCCGACCCGGAACATCCCCTGGGCCAGGCCCACGGGACTGGTGAGACCCAATCGGCTGTCGGGATAGAGGAACAGGAGGATTTCCTGGCCGGGGGAGAATTCGGGCAGGCCGCGGATGCCTCCGGCCGGGCCGCCGCTCAGTTGCCGAAACCGGACGGACTGCCTGGCTTGGGCGCCCTTGATCCCCCTCAGGACCTCGAAGGTATAGGTCGTCACGGGAAGACCGGTGGACGGTTCCTGACCCGATTCCGCCTGAAGGCATCTTCCCCAGAAAATGCGGTCCGCGGCGCGGACCATTTCGAAGAGATTGATGCGCTCCACGCTCGCGGCCCCGAGCCGCGAAAACCAAAGCAGCAGAATGGCGGCGATCCAGCAGACCGACAGAGCCAGGGTCCGGACCCGCCGGGCGCGAACCGACTCCCGAATCGGACCTGCCGCCATGATCTTGTCTCCGACTTCTCCATTCCCTATGCTGGCCATGTCGCTTGTCCCGGTATCATTCTGGTTCGCCGTTTCCAGAGCCGCACACCACTTCTTAACTGATGCATTCCGGGTATCGGAGTTTCAATCTCCCATGACCGAATCCAGCCTTGAGGAGACGGCGGAGAAGATCTTCGGGTCCGAACACCCGGCCGCAGTCGCCCATTGGGTCGATTACTGGAAGCGGGGACACGAGCGCAATCTCGACCTGCTCCGCTCATTCGAGGAGGTGTTCCTCCTGGACCTGGGCAAGCGGCGGGTGCTGGACGCCGGCTGCGGCGTCGGCAGCATGGGGGAGGTCCTCCGGGAGCGTTGCGGCCACTACGTCGGCGTGGATGTGAATCGCCACGTCCTCCGATTTTCGACCCCTGCGGCCCGGAGATCGTACGTTCAAGCCAGCGGGTTATCCCTTCCCTTCGCGGAGCGTTCCTTCGATTGCATCTTCGCCTTCGACGTTCTGGAGCATCTCCCGGGGGGACTCTTGAACCAGATTCGTTTTCTGACGGAACTGCGCCGGGTGCTCAGGCCCATGGGCACGATCCTCTTCACGACTCCCAACTTCTGGTATCCCTACGACGCCCATTCCCGCAGCTACTTCGCGCACTATCTTCCGGTGCGGCTGGCCGACTGGATCCATCGGCGCCGCCATCCGGCATTCCTGAAGGAGCACGGTTCGACCGCCGACATTCCCCTGCTCACTCCACGCCGTCTCCGGAAGTGCATCCACGCCGGCGGTCTCACCCTTCTGCACGAGCTGCCCTGCTGCCTGGACCGCGACCAGTTGTCCCACCTGTCACCCCTGAAATCCATTCCCGCCTACCTGGGACTCGGGTGGTACGTCCATGCCGAGTTCTGGGGCATCCTCTGCCGTCCCGACGCCCGCTCCGGCCTGCGTCTCAAGCTCAAGACCCGGCTGGTCCGGTTGGACGGGGATTCGTCCCGGGTGGTGTGGCAGGACTTCGAACCCGGGATCGACTTCACGCGGAAATCCTTTTCCCATCAACTGGACCGGGGCTGGTACGCCCACGAGCCGGGCCCCCCGGGTTACCGGTGGATCGCGCAGGAATCCGTCTGCTATCTCCAACTGGAAGGACCCGTCTCGCGCCTCCGGATTCGAGGTTTCAGTCCTCAAGGGAACCGCATCCGGTTCTGGGTCGACGAGATTTGCGTGGGCGAACATTCGATGAACCCGAAAAGCAGCTTCGATCTCACTTTCTTCCTTCCGTTCAGGCCACCTGAGGACAGAATGGTCAAGGTTCTTCTTGACTGCGACCGGACCTATCGCCTGGAAAGGTCCGACGACCGGAGGGAACTGGGAGCCGTCGTCTCCTCCATAGAGCTGCTGCCATGATCGTCAGATTCCTCGTTTGGCTGGGCCTGTTGCCCGTGCAGTTGGGGTTGGCTCTGCTGTTGATCCTCACGGATCTCGCGCGCCATCTCGGACTGAGATCGGCCAGGAGCCCGGGGCGGACCGGCTCGCCGCCGGACTCCGGACTCTGCTCCATCGTCGTGCTCAACCACAACGGGAAGGCATTGCTGGAGGAAAGTCTGCCCGCCCTGGAGCGGGCCGTGAGCTGCACGGGGAAACCCCACGAGGTCATCCTGGTGGACAACGGAAGTTCGGACGGCAGTGTCTCCTGGATTCGGAGTCATCTGCCCCGAATCCGCATCCTGGAACTGGACGCCAATCTGGGGTTCGGCGAAGGCAACAACCGGGGAGTTGCCCTGGCGCAGCGGGAGATCGTGGTTCTCCTGAACAACGACATGATCGTCGCGGAGGATTTCCTTCCACCCCTGCTGGAACCGTTTTCGGACGACCAGGTGTTCGCCGTCTCCAGCCAGATCCACTTTCCCCCGGAAAAGAGGCGGGAGGAGACGGGGAACACACAGGCCCGGATGCGCCGTGGTTTCCTCCACTTGTCCCACGAGCCGCTGAGGAGGTCCCACGAGACCCGGAAAACTCTTCCGGTCTTCTGGGCAGGCGGCGGCTCCTCGGCATACCGCCGTTCTCGATTTCTGGAACTGGGGGGATTCTCCGGGATCTTCTCTCCCGCCTACCTGGAAGACACCGATCTGAGCTACCGGGCCTGGCGGCGGGGCTGGACCTGTCTCTTGGCCGCCGGGAGCCGGGTCCTCCATCGCCACCGGAGCACCAGTTCCCGCCTGTTCACGCCGGATTCCCTGAAGCGGCTCATAGGCGAGCGGAAACTGTGGTACTTGTGGAAGAACTTCCAACTCAGGACCCTCTTGCCCCACCTCCTGCTCTATCCCTGGCACTTGGGGAAGGAGTTGAGACCCGGAGACTATCTCCGGGCTTTCAGGCGGCTTCCGGATGTCCTGAGGCTTCGCTGGCGCGAGCCGCGCCGGCGGCATTCGGACCGCACCCTCATCGGCCTTTGCCGCAGACCGTTGTCCTACGTGCACCGGAAGCCAGGACGCTCCATCCCTTCCCCCACGCCCCCGGACTTCCTGAAGATACTGGTGGTCAGTGCCTATCTCCCCGCTCTGGGACGCCACGGCGGAGCCGGCCGCGTCTTCCAATTCCTCAGCCGCGTCTCGGCACGGCACCAGATTCATCTGATCTCGTTCACGGAAAGCGACGACGAGTCCGAGGCAGTCGATCAACTCCGCCCCTATTGCACCAGGTTGGAGTTGGTTCCCCGGAGAGGCTTCGAGCCGGTCTCCCTCTACCCTTACGAACCCTTCGAGGAATTCAACTGCCCCGATTTCCGCCGCCGATTCGAGAAGGTCCTGGAAGAAGAGGAGTTCGACCTGATTCACTACGAATGGCCCCAGATGGCCCAGTACGACGACCTGGTTCCGGTCTGGGTTCCCAGAATGCTCACGGAGATGGAAGTCAACTACGCCGCACACTACAGCCGCGTTCGCCTGGCCTCCAAATTCTTCTCCAAGGTCAAGAGACACTACGAAACGCTTCAGACCCTCTTCCGGGAGGTGGGGGTGTGCCGGCGCATGGACCAGGTGGTTTGCGTCACGACCGTCGACCGGAGCTACCTGGACGGATTCGTACCGGGAGCGAGACTGAAAGTCCTGCCTACGGGGGTCGACACCTCCTATTTCATTCCCGGCACGGGCAAGGCCGAGCCCAACAGCATCCTCTACGTCGGCGCCTTTCGCCATGAACCGAACGTGGACGCCATGCTGTTCTTCGTCAACCAGGTTCTGCCGCTGCTGAGAGAGGAGATCCGGGAGACACACCTCTACATCGTAGGGTCCTCCCCCACCCCGGAGATCCTGGCCATGGACGACCACCCGGCCGTCACCGTCACCGGATTCGTGCCTGACCTGAGGGAGTACTACGCCCGCGCCCAGGTCGTGGTGGTTCCCGTTCGCACGGGGGTCGGAATACGAGGCAAGGTCCTCGAAGCGTGGGCCTGCGGCAAAGCGGTCGTGGGGACTTCTCTGGCCTTCCAGGGAATTCCCGCCGTCCACGGGCAGAACGCCCTCGTCGCCGAGACTCCCGCGGAGTTCGCCATCTGGATTTCGGCTCTCATGAGGAACCCGGCGTTCACGGCTCATTTGGCGGAGTCAGGCCGCCGCACCGTGACCGAACACTACGATTGGGAACCACTGGCCGCACGCCTGGCGGACCTCTACGAGGAAACGGCGAAATTCAAGAAGAGTGGGAACTGAGAGCGAGGATTCCGGAAGCGGGCGGCGTTCAATTGAAGGGATCAGGGGAGGAATGGAAATGAGTGAGCTTCCATTCTCCGTTCTCCCGCTGATAGATCTCGGTCCAACGGCCCGTCTCCCGCTGGAGCCGTCCCTTGGCATGATACGCCATCAGGTACTGGGAAGTGATCCACCCGACGTCGCCGCTGAACTCGATCTGGATATTGTCGGTAAGCAACGTTATGTCGTGGACCTGACTGAAATATTGATGAAGCGTGTTCTCGAATGTCTTGAAGTCGGAGAAGCGGGGCGGCGGGACCTTCTCGAATACCACCGCCTGCTCGGCATAGACGCCTCTCAACGTCAGCATGTCCTTCTGTTGCCAGCCGCTGACATGCTGCCGGTGCATATTCAATAGTAATTCTCTCGGATTATTGCGCATAAATTAGCAGTAATCATACCATAATTCTTGACTGTGGGTCATGGGGCCTCCCCGCCCGGTGGCTCCCTCCAATCGGAGGGAGCCTTCCACAGCCCCCTTGACCATCGCGCCGGGATCCCGACTCCCGTCCGGCGGGCTGCTATACTGTGACGTCGCCGGCCGGATTTCCCGCTCCGGCCGGCATCGGCCGGAAACAGGGACGCAGTCGGACAGACCGGAATCATGGCGGCCAAGACGGCACCGGTGATCAGCCGGGCGATGGAAGATTACCTCAAGGCCATCTACGAGTTGGCCGCCGGAGACTCCCTGGTCACGACCTCCAGGGTCGCCGCCGCCATGTCATGCCGGCCCGCCAGCGTGACCAATATGGTCCAGCGGCTTTCCGACCTGAAGCTGGTGGAATACCAGCGCTACAAGGGAGTCCGCCTGACTCCGGCCGGAACCCGGATCGCGCTCGAGATCATCCGGCACCACCGGCTGCTGGAGCTGTACCTGTCCGAGGTCCTGGGCTACACCTGGGACAAGGTGCACGAGGAAGCGGATCTCCTGGAACACGTCATTTCCGAGGAGTTCGAAGAGAAGATCGACCAGGCGCTGGGATACCCGCGAAAGGACCCGCACGGCGACCCCATTCCCACCAAGAAGGGCGAGATCGACCTGGAACGGGTGGGAAGGCTCTGGGACATGGTCGCCGGCCAGGAAACCCGGGTGCGGAGGGTCAGCGACAAGGATCCCAATGTCCTGCGCCACCTGGGCTCCATCGGCATCTTCCCCGACGTCAAGCTGGACCTGGTGAGGCGGGACCCTTTCAACGGCCCCCTCTATGTCCGGGTCAATGGAGTCGAGCACGGACTCAGCGAGGAACTGGCGCGCCAGATCTTCGTCAGCCTGCCATGAGGGTGCCGCTCACTCCCTTGCGGTTTCTCTACCGCGCCAGGGACCAATTCGGATCCAAAGTCGGCATCGTCGACGCCGGGCGAAGCTGGACCTACCGGGAGTTTTCCCGGCGCTGCCATCGCCTGGCCGCCATCCTGTCGTCCTGGCGGCTCCCCGCCGGCTCCCGGGTCGCTCTCCTTTCATACAACCAGCACCCGCTCCTGGAAGCCTATTACGGAGTCCCCCTGGCCGGCGGCATCCTCCTCCCTCTGAACACCCGTCTCCGGGCCGCCGACTTCCGCCACATCCTGAACGACGCGGAGGCGCGGGTCCTCATCCTGCATCCCGACTTTCTCCCCGTCGTCGAGGAGATTCGCCGCGACCTCCACAGCGTCCGCCGTTTCCTGCTCCTGGAGCCCGGCCCGTCCCTCGACTGGGTCGAGCCGGACTCCTACCGGCGCCTGATGGAAACCGGCGAGTGCGCGCCGGACCGGGACATCGCCGGGGTCGACGAGGAGGACGTCGCCGAATTGTTCTACACCTCGGGCACGACGGCTCTTCCCAAGGGGGTCATGCTCACCCATCGCAACCTCTACCTTCACGCGCTGGAGGTGTCCCTGGCGCTGGGGATCCGGGAAGAGGACACCCAACTGCACACCATCCCCCTGTTCCACGTGAACGGTTGGGGAACGCCCCAGTTCCTCACCTGCCTGGGGGGACGGCACGTCCTCATGAAGCGTTTCCATCCCGGCGACGCGTATCGCCTGATCCAGGAACATGGCGTCACCTTCTTTTTCCTGGTGCCGACCATGGCGATTTCGCTCCTGAACCATTCGGAACGGGATCGATACGACACCTCTTCGGTCCGGTTGATCAACCTGGGGGGAGCCGCCGCCAATCCCCGGCTCGTGGAGCGATTGGAAGCGGCCTTCGACTGCCGGTGCGTCGCCGGCTACGGCCTCACGGAATGCTCCCCCGTGGTGACACTCTCGTTTCCCAAGAGCCATCTTGCGGTCCGGGGCGAGCGCCGCCTGGCCCTCCAGTCCATGACCGGCTACCCCATCCCCGGCGTGGAGCTGGCGCTGCTGGACGGGCAGGGCCGTTCCCTTCCCTGGAACGGCAGCGATCTGGGGGAGATCGCCATCCGGGGAGACGGCGTCATGAAGGGCTATTGGGGACAGGCGGAGCCGGAGCCAACGGCCGGCAACTGGTTGCGGACCGGCGACCTGGCCACCATCGACCCGGACGGTTACGTTCAGATCGTCGATCGAAAGAAAGACATCATCGTCAGCGGCGGCGAGAACATCTCCAGCCTGGAGGTGGAACGGGTGCTTCTTGCCCATCCCGGCGTCCTGGAATGCGCCGTGATTCCGGTTCCCGACCAGCACTGGGGAGAGATTCCCAAGGCGGTGGTCGTCCCCGGAACGCCGGACGGTGTCACCCCGAAGGAACTCGTCTCCTGGTGCCGGCGCCGGCTGGCCTCCTTCAAGGTCCCCCGGATCGTCGAACTCGTATCGGATCTGCCCAAGGGAGGGACCGGCAAGATTCTGAAACGGGAGCTCAGGAAACGCGGCTGAAACCGCCTTTTCTGTAACCGCCTTTTCCGTGCTGCGGGAGGTTCGGACGGACCGGTCAGCCCGAATGGGCCAGATTCTCCAGGTACTTCTCGGCGTCGATGGCCGCCCGGCAACCCGCCCCGGCGGCGGTGACCGCCTGGCGGTAGACATGATCGTGAATGTCACCGGCGGCGAAGACCCCCTCGACGCTGGTCCGGGAGCCGCCGTGGATGGAGATGTAGCCGCCGTGGGTCTTCATTTTGCCCCGAAAGGCCTGGGAGTTGGGCGTGTGGCCGATGGCGACGAACACTCCCTCCAAGGGAAGCTGACTCTCCTCGCCGGTCTTCACGTTGCGGAGCCGGATCGACTCGACCCGTTTCTTTTCCGGGTCCAGGATATCGGTCACGACCGAGTCCCAGATGAAGTTGATCTTGGGGTGGTTCAGGGCGCGGGCCGCCATGATCTTGGAGGCTCTCAATTCGTCCCGCCGGTGGATGACGGTGACGCTGTCGGCAAACTTGGTGAGGAAGAGCGACTCCTCCATGGCGCTGTCGCCCCCGCCGATGACGGCGACGCGCTGATCCCGGAAGAAGAAGCCGTCACAGGTGGCGCAGGTGGAGACTCCGTAGCCGATGAGCCGTTTCTCCGACTCCAGTCCCAGGAGGCGGGCCGACGCGCCCGAGGCGATGATCAGGGAGAGGGTCCGGTAGGTGGCCTCATCGGTCCGGACCGTGAAGGGATGGTTCAAATCGGTCTCGATCACCGTCTCCATCCGGTATTCGGCCCCGAATCGCTGGGCCTGCTCCTTCATTCTCTGGACCAGCTCCGGACCGTCGATCCCCTCGGGAAAGCCAGGGTAGTTCTCGACCAGAGTGGTCAGCGCGAGCTGTCCTCCCGGCTCATGTCCTTCCAGCACGAGCGGGTTCAGATTGGCCCTGGCGGCGTAAATGGCGGCCGTGGAACCGGCGCAGCCCGAACCCAGAATGATCACCTTGTACACGGAATCGCTCCTCCCTCGTTTTGCCGGCGAATTTTCTCATGTTCAGCCACCTGCGCCCGCAGCCCTGTCCCCTGAAGGCGGGACACTAGCTCCAGAGCGGGGTACGATAAGGTAACGGATGGCGTCATGGCTTGGCAACGGGGAACCAGCGACCAGAGAGTGCTCCGGCCGGGGCGGTCGAGCGTGGGTGCTTCCGTTCAGGGAAAGCTGAAGTGATGTTCGATCAAGATTGGTTGGCTCCCATAAAAACATTGACACAGACCCTGTCCCAACTGCCGGGCGGAGGAAATCTGTGGGCTCTCGGGATCGCAGCGGCCGGTCTCATGTCCGCGCATCTCGTCGACAAAGTCTTCACCAAACTGGTCTATCGGTGGACTCGGCTCACCGATACCGAACTGGATGACCTCATCGTCGAGCAACTCCACCGTCCCGTGAGACTGGGCACGGTCCTCATCGGCTTCTACATTGCCCTTCTGGTGTCCAGTGTGCCCGATCAGGTGGAATACTTCGTCTCCCATCTGATTCAGACCATCGCCGTCCTGACCTTGCTGTTTGCCGCAATGCCCTTCTCCAGAGTCGTCTTCCAATGGATGAGCCGGCACCGGACCCGCTTTCGAGCGGTTCAACCAACCAGCCTGCCGCTGTTCTCCATTGGGTCCAAAGTCGCACTCATCAGTGGCGCCGTCTACGTTGGGTTGCTCGCTTGGGAAATTGACGTTACGGCGTGGATGGCTTCGGCCGGCATCGTGGGCATCGCAGTCGGTTTCGCCGCGCGGGACACCCTGGCCAACCTCTTCGCGGGCGTCTCCATTCTGGCCGACGCCCCCTACAAGATCGGCGACTACATCGTACTCGTCGACGGGAACAAACGGGGCATGGTGACGCAGATCGGACTCCGCAGCACCCGGATCCTGACGCGTGACGACATCGAGATCACGATTCCCAACGCCGCCATCGCCAATTCGACTCTGGTCAACGAGAGCGGGGGGCCCTCGATTCACCAGCGAGTTCGCCTCCGGCTCAACGTGGCGTATGGATCGGACGTGGACCAGGTGCGCGACCTGCTCCTGGCCGTGGCGCGGGAGGAACCCATGGTCCGGCCCGAACCGACGCCACGGGTGCGGTTTCGCGCGTTCGGAGATTCGGGACTGATCTTCGAGCTACTCTGCTGGATTGCGGAAGCGGAGTTGCGGGGCAGGGCCATCGACGCCCTTCACACCCGATCCTACAAGGCCCTGGGCGACGCGGGAATCGAGATTCCGTTTCCCCAGCAGGACATCCGTATCCGGCAGGAGCCGTAAGTCCACAAGGGACGAGGGCGCCCACAAGGGGAGCCCCTACGATGCAAACCGTCGAGCCGTGCGGCTCATATCGCATCGAACTCGGCGAGCTTGACCGGCCGCCCTTCCCGGGCCGACCGGTCCGCCGCGAACACCACCTTGTGGCTCTCCCACGCCTCCGCAACCCCCGTCAGAGGCATGGCGCGGCCCTCTCGCACGCTGTCCACGAAGGCCTGGAACTGGGGCTCGTACGGATGGTGGCTCACGTCTCCCGAATCGATCAACTGGGTCTCCAGGGTGCTCCAGGCCTCCTTGCTCAACCCCTTCAACCTGGCGCTGTAGATCCGGTTGTCCAGCAGGCTTCCTTCGCTGCCCACCAGGTGGATATGGAAGTAGTACGGCTGGAGGCAATCCACCACCGAGGCGACCTTGCCCAACCGGCCGTCCTCGAACTTGAGGAGGGTGACGCTGGTGGTGTCGTACTCGTAGGGAGAGAAAATGGCGTTGGACGAACGCGTCCCGTGGGACACCACCTCCTCGACCCGGCCCCCCATGAACATCAGCAGCCCGTCCAGAGCGTGGCAGCCGGCCGTGAGCAGGCTGCTTCCCGCGTATTTCTTCTTGACGTTCCACCCGAACTGTCCGTACCAGGGTCCGATGCCGTGGTAGTAGTCCACCTCCGCGAAGTGGATCCGGCCCAGGAGGCCCTCCGAAATACAGGACTGGATCATGGTGAAATGCTCGCTGAAACGGCATTCGAAACAGACGCAGACCCCCACGCCGGCGTCTTCGATGGCCCGCCTCATGGCTGCAAGATCCTCGACCGTGAGACACAGGGGTTTCTCGATGATGAGGTGCTTGCCGGCCCGGGCCGCCGCGATGGACTGCTCGGCGTGCAGATGGTGCGGCGTGCAGATGTCCACGATGTCGATTTCGGGATCGGCCAACATCTCCTCGTAGCTGCCGTAGACCTTCAACGGGACGCCGTAGCTGGCCTCCAGTTCCGACTCGTCCAACCGGCGCCTGGAGGAGACGCCGCTGACACGCGCTCCCGAGACCGTCTTGAAGGTTTCGATGTGGGCTCCCGCGACCCATCCCAGTCCTACGATTCCGACGTTCAATTCGCTCATTTTCACTCCCTCCTGGCCTGATGGGATCGAACCCGCTCCGTTGACGCCCGATCCTTTCAAATCCTGAGCCTCAGGGCACAAGAGATCGAACGATATCTGCTATATTTGGTCCTTAAACCGGAAAAAACAACCGGAAAACGTTGCAAACGACTCCCCGATAGCGGAACTGTGGAGACGCCCAAGCCCACCCTTCAGATGACGACGCCGGGAATCGTCACCCCATCCCGCCCCCGCTCCGCCATCCGGTCAGCCGGGATCGGACTCCTGCCCGTCCTGGGCATCCTGGCCGGACTGACCGCCCTGACGCTCGCCGGCCTGTACGTCAACGACCGCTTCCAGACACTGGAGGAGCGGATATCGGTGAATCGGGAGTACCTTCACGCCGAGCGGGAGGAATTGAAACGTCTCAGTTCACGGTTGCTGGGCCTCAGCGGCGACTCCCAGCGATTGGAGGGGGAGTTGGAAAAGGAGGACCAGAAGCTGCGGAACGCCGTCAGGTCCAGTTTCCAGCAGGCTCGGCAGAAAATCGAGGAGAGCCGCGGGGACATCGAGAAGCTGAGTTCCGCCCTGGAGGCCCTGGCCGGCACCGTGGAACAACTGAATCAGAGCCACCTGGGCGCCGTGGATCAGTCCCAGGCCCGGCACACGGAGACCGAGAAGAGCACGGAGTCCAACCGGATGGCCGTCGAAAATCTCCGGTCCCGGGTGTCGCGGATCCAAGCCCAATTGGGATCCCATCTGGAACGGCTGAACGGGCTGGGCAAAACGTTGGAGGGACTGGCCACCCAGGTGCAATCGGTCGAAGAAGCCGGCAAGAGTACTGTGGTTTCGTTGGAATCCAACCTGCAGGCCCTGTCGGAACGGGTCAGCCTGGCCGTCAACGACGTTCGGGCTCGCCTGGACGACCTGGCCGCCAGGTTGGACCGGCTGGGCGGCCAGGAGGCCTTCTAGGAGTCTGTCCGAGAACTCGAAAAATCACGATTTTTAAAAACCTGTCTCCTTCATAAATAAACAACTTACGAATGTCGATTGGGGGGAAATCGCATTCTCGGTCAGCCTCCTAGCCCGCATTTCTCATCAGGTCGCTATGCGTATGATGAAAAACAATCTGTTTTTGAGCATTTCCGCGGATTTTTCCAAGGATTTACCGGGACAAACTGCGCTGGGCGCGCGCTCGCTGGTCTTTTCGCCCTCAGCGCGCACATGCTCCCTCAAGCGTAGTCACCACTACGCTCTCGGTCACGAGCACGCGCTGAGGGCGAAAATCCTGCGCGATCGTCACGCCCCCTGATGAGAAATGCGGGCTAGTCCCGTCCCGCGTCAGTCGACCGTCATCCACTCCGAATTCCGCGCGGAATCGAGAACTGCTTCCTGGGTTTTCTGGGTGGCCAGCGCCTCCCGGAAGCTGGGATGGGTCCCCTCACCCGATTCCAACCCCTTCAAGAAATCGGCCAAGGCGTTGATGAAGGTGTGCTCATAGCCGATCACGCAACCCGGAACCCACCAATTCTTCATGTAGGGGTGCTCGAACGCCGTCACCATGATGGTGCGCCAACCCTGGATGTGAGACGGATCGTCGTGATTGAAGTACTGCAACTGGTGCATGTTCTCCAGGTCGAAGTAGAGCGATCCCTTCTCTCCGTTGACCTCGAACGAGTTCTTGTTCTTTCGTCCGCGAGCGTAACGGGTGGCTTCGAAGGTTCCGTTGGACCCGTTCGAAAAGCGGGCCATGAAGGTGCAGACGTCGTCGATCTCCACCGCCTTCCGTTCCGAGGGACTTCCCTGCACCGGCCGCTCCTTGACGAAGATCTCCGTCATTCCGGACACCGATTCGATGGGGCCGTTGAGCCAGATCGCGGTGTCGATGCTGTGGCTCGCCAAGTCGCCCGAGACCCCGGCCCCGGCCACCTCCTTCTCGAGACGCCAGAGCGTGGGCCCGCCCAGCGGGACGTCCTCCGAAATGGTCCAGTCCTGCAGGTAGGTGGACCGGTAGTGGAAAATCCGTCCCAGCCGGCCCTCATCGATCATCTGCCGGGCCAGGGAGATGGCCGGAACCCTGCGATAATTGAACCAGACCATGTTGGCGACCCCCGCCGCCTCCACGGCCTCCACCATCTCGACGGCCTCATCCACATCGATGGCCAGCGGTTTTTCGCACAGCACCATCTTGCCCCGGCTCGCGGCGGCCAGAGCGATCTCATGGTGGGTGTTGTTGGGGCTGCAGATGTCGATGACGTCGATGTCGTCCCGATCCACCAGGCGCCGCCAGTCCGTCTCCGTCGATTCCCAGCCCCAATTGCGGGCGAAGGGCTCCAACTTGTCCGAATTCCGGGCCGCCACCGCCTTGAGCACAGGGGCATGGTCCAGATCGAAGAATTGGCTGACCTTCCGGTAAGCGTTGGAGTGGGCTCGACCCATGAAGCCGTAGCCGATCATTCCTACGTTCAGCGTCTTTTTTGCCATGAACTTTCTCCGGATTTGTTCCGAGGCCGACTCGCCTGTCCGACCATGACATGACGAACCCACGCCCTCATTTTCTTGAGTAGAGAGTACGCCCGCACTAATCCTGCCCGCAAGCCCGCGCCGGGTGGCGACACAGCCCCGTCGGGTGGGACAATCGGGTGGGATAATCGGGACTGTCCCCACGGGGACAATCGGTCGGGCGGGTGGGACAATCGGGACTGTCCCCACGGGGATAATCGGGACTGTCCCCAGGATGATGATGATGATGATCGGACTTTCCCCAATCTCGTCCCCGGTCTGGGAGATATGGCGAACATGCGCGTGGGAATGAATCTGCTCCTCTGGACCACTGAAGTCGGACCGTCCCACCGGGAGTTGCTCAGGCAGATTCGGGGGGTAATCGGGGCTGTCCCCGGTTTCGTCCCCGGTCTTGAAAGGGACAATCGGGACTGTCCCCAGGATTGATGATGATCGGATGATGATCGGATGATGACGATCGGACTTTCCCCGGTCTCGTCCCCGGTCTGGGAGATATGGCGAACATGCGCGTGGGAATGAATCTGCTCCTCTGGACCACTGAAGTCGGACCGTCCCACCGGAAGTTGCTCAGGCAGATTCGCGACTGGGGCTTCGACGGCGTCGAGATCCCCATTTTCTCACCCCATCCGGGTCGAGCCCGGGACCTGGGCCTGCTTCTGGACGATCTGGGATTGGAGCGCACCGCCGTCACCGTCGTCCCTCCGGACGCCAATCCCATCAGTCCGGATCCGTCCGTCCGGACCAAGGCCCTGGAGTACTTGAAGTCGGTGGTGGAGGCCTGCCACCTCGCCGGCATTGATCTGCTCGCAGGCCCGATGCACTCTCCCGTCGGTCTCCTGGCGGGCCGGAGCCGCACTCCGGAGGAATGGGGATGGGCTCTGGAAATCCTGCAACAGACGGCCGATCTGGCCAGGTCAGCCCGGATCACGCTGGCGCTGGAGTTCCTGAACCGGTTCGAATCTTATTTCCTGAACTGCGC
>JAJDTT010000292.1 GCA_022827025.1 Acidobacteriota bacterium | reverse complement strand
GCCGGACCGGGGCCGGTGGGGGAACTCCTGGCGCTCCTGCATGTTTTCCAGAACGAAGTTTGGTCCTGACACTGTCGGTCCAGGTCGTACGGAAAGATGACCGCTCAATGGGATTCCTTCCAACCGGCCCCTCCTCCGAAGACCCGGCGGGTTCCGACCAGGGGCACTCCGGCGATCATGGAGGACTCCAGGGTCAGGGCCCGGAGGTCCTCCGGGTCCAGGTCGTGGATGTCGGACTTGCCGCAGGCCCGGGCCAGCATCTGGATCTCCGAGTTCATGGCCTGGAAGAAGTTGGCCACCCGGTCGGTGGCTTCGTCGATGGGCAGACGGGCCATGAGGTCCGGGTCCTGGGTGGTGATCCCCACGGGGCAGAGTCCGGTGTGGCAATGGTGGCACGCGTAGGGCTCGGTCCCCAGCTTGTGGTAGTCCTCGACGTAAACGGGCTTGTTGCAGTTGAGGGCGATGAGGAAGGCCGTCCCCATGTAGATGGCGTCGGCTCCCAGAGCCAGGGCCTTGGCCACGTCGGTGCCGCTGCGGATGCCCCCCGCCATGATCAGTTGGACCTCGCCGAAGAGGCCCAGGTCCTCCAGGGCGGCGCGGGCCTCGCAGACGGCGGCCAGCGTGGGGATGCCGGTGTGGTCCATGAGCATGTCGGGCGAGGCGCCGGTGCCTCCCTCCATGCCGTCGACCACCACCACGTCCGCCCCCGCCTTGGCGGCCAGCTTGACGTCGTCGTAGACCCGGGTGGCCCCCATCTTGACGAAGATGGGCACCTGCCAGTCGGTGGCCTCCCGCAACTCCTCGATCTTGATGATCATGTCGTCGGGACCCAGGAAGTCGGGGTGCCGGCAGGGACTGCGCTGATCCACTCCGTCGGGAAGGTCCCGCATGCCGGCGATCTCGCTGGAGACCTTGGAGCCCAGCAGCATGCCGCCGGTGCCCGGCTTGGCGCCCTGGCCGATGGTCAGCTCGATGCCGTCGGCCATCTTCATGTGGTGGACGTCGATGCCGTAGCGGCTGGGGAGGACCTCGTAGATCAGGACGTCGGAGTGCTCCCGTTCCGCCGGAAGCATGCCTCCGTCGCCGGTGGTGGTGGAGGAGCCGACCCGGGAGGCTCCCTGCGCCAGGGCCACCTTGGCGTTGTAGGAGAGGGCGCCGTAGCTCATCCCCGTCACCATCACGGGGGTGTCCAGGACGATGGGCTTCTTGGCATTGCGGGTTCCCAGGACGGTGCGGGTGCTGCACCTCTCCCGGTAGCCCTCCAGCGGGATCCGGGTCAGGGTGCAAGGGATGAAGACCAGGTCGTCCAGGGTCGGCATGGGACGGGTTCTCAGCGTCCCGAAACCGCGAATCCGGTAGCGTCCCAGCTCCGCCTTGGTCTGGATGTCCTCGATCACGTCGGGGCTGTAGATTCCGCTCTGCCGGGTCGTTCTCGGTTCCGTCACAAGACCTCCTTCCAGAGATCCCGCTCCTTGCGGTTGAAGTTCCAGAGCCGCCGGCCGGCGACGACTTTCTTGAAGGAGGAGGGAACGGGGAAGCCCCGGGGCTCCAGGTTCCGGGACAGGAAGTCCCAGTCCTCCTGGTCCGGCTCTTCGACCACGGCGTCGTTCCCCAACTCCTGGATCTCGCCGCCCACGAAGATCCGGCCTTCGTACATGGAGTCGCCCAGGCCGGGGCCCGCGTTCCCGCAGACGATGACCGTCCCCTTCTGACTCATGAACCCGGTCATGTAGCCGCAACCGCCGCCGATGATGAGGAGTCCACCCTTCATGCTGATGCCCGCCCGTGCCGCCGTACTGCCGCGGACCACGAGAGTCCCCCCACGTATTGAAGCGCCGCACCCGTTGCCGGCGTTTCCCGTGACCTGGATGGTGCCCGCAGCCATGGACTCCCCCAGGCCCCACCCCGCGCTGCCCAGGATCTCCACGTCGGGTCCGTCCATGAGCCCGCCGCAGTAGTAGCCCACGCTGCCTTCGAAGGAGATGGAGACGGGGGAGAGAATCCCCACGGCCAGGTTGTGCTGGGCCTGGGTCCCGCGGACCCGGATCCGGTTTTCTCCCGACCGGATCAGGTCCTTGATCTCTTGGTTGATCTCCCGGGAACTCCGATTGCCGGCCTGGACCTCGGCCCCCATCACGCCGTCTCCGTGGCCGGCTCCGGCAGGGACCAGATGCGGACCCGGCTCACCCCCGGTTCCAGGGCGTCGAAATCCCCGGTCAGCGTCGACCGCAGGGCGATCTCCTCGGTGGCGATGGCGACCCAGTCCTCCGACTCGGCCACCAGCAGGGGCTTGAATCCGAACCGGTCCTTGGCGTAGGCCAACTCGTTGCCCGAGGCGGCCAGGTAGGAGAAGGAGCCGTCGAAGTCGTCCAGCGAAGACTCCAGCGCCTCCCGGAAGGTCCGGCCCCGCGACATCTGGTGCGCCAGGTAGACTCCGATGACCTCCGAGTCGTTCTCGGTGAAGAAGCGGACGCCCATCTGTTCGTAGCGGCCCCGCAGCTTGTGGTAGTTGGTGATGTGCCCGTTGTGGACCGTGGCCAGATCGGCGACGCCGTGGACGCCGAAGGGCTGGGAGTGGCTCAGGTCGACGCGGCTCTCGGTGGAGAGGCGGGTGTGGCCGATGCCGTGGGTCCCGGTCAGCCGGGAGATCCCGTAGCCGGTGTCCAGGTGTGTGGGCGACCCGACCTGCTTGACGATCTCAAGCTGGTGCCCGCCGCTGACCAGCTCAAAGTCGTCCAGGTCCTTCTCCAGCGGAGGCAATAGGGATTTGGCGTCCTCCACCGGTCCCACCAACAGTTGGAGGTATTCCTGGACGGTGACGGATTCGATCACCGGAACCCGCTCGGAGACGATGGTGCGGACCCGGTCCGCCGAATCGG
The DNA here is from genome assembly GCA_022827025.1 of Acidobacteriota bacterium. Taxonomy (GTDB): domain Bacteria; phylum Acidobacteriota; class UBA6911; order RPQK01; family JAJDTT01; genus JAJDTT01. The sequence goes on along the minus strand of JAJDTT010000292.1, from coordinate 20,256 downwards.
CCAGGCTCGCACCGCCGTTCAACTTGATCCGAAGCTTGAGGTTCGGCGTCCGGGCCGGCCCGAAGATGGCGACGCCGGCCGAGTCGGGACCCCGGCAGTCCAGGCTCTTGAGCATCCCCAGGAGGATCGACCCGATAGGAGCGGAGGACCCGCTGCCGCTACGGTTCAGGTACCCGACGATCCCGCACATTGGCGCGTAGTCTAAACCAAATGTCGGCGGAAGTCTTGACCGGATTTCGGCGATCCGGCTATGCGACGGCTCGGGTGGTCTCAGGCAAAAATTTCAGTCGGAGTCACTTCGCCAGCGTCCTCAAGACCTCACGATCCCCGTTCATGATCTCTTCCGCCAGTTGCATTTGGCGGGCGAATTCGGGGTTGCAAGGCGTAATTCGCCAGCCCCCGTCCGGGGCTTCAGTGAGATAGAGAGTGTCCCCCTTCTTCACCCTGAGCCGCGCCATTGCCGTCTTGGTCAGGATGATGCCGAACGACGAGCCGACGGTGGTTACCTTGAAAGAGAGCATTGGATCGTCCTTCCTCCGTAATCATCGTTATATGGAGTAGATGGTCAACCCCCAGCCTCCGTCTCCCTCGCAATTGGTTGCGAGTGGGCGAGGCGCGGATTCGTCAGACTTTGAACGCAAGATGTAAATACGTATATTAGTGAAAACTATACGTATAGTCGTGTCCAGGGAGGACGGTTATCCGAGATGAAGAAAAAGCTGACGATCACGGTGGATGCCGAGTTGATCCCCAGGGCCAAGCGTTACGCGCGGTCTCGCCGGGTGTCGCTATCGTCGCTCATCGAACAATCGCTCCGAGATATGGCAGGCGAGGACACACCCTCCTTCTCCTCGCGGTGGCGGGGGCGGTTTCAGGCGGCGCACCGTGACGACCCACGCTACGACAAGCTGGCCAGGAAGTATCTCTGATGCTTATCGACACCGACGTCCTCATCGATGTGGCGCTCGACAGGCGGCCCCACTCGGACTTGGCCTCGGAGGTTCTCGACCGGCTCGAGAATGGCTATCGGAAAGCGTTTATCGCCTGGCATTCGGTCTCGAACTTCTTCTACATGGTGGCTCCCTCGCAGGGGGAGGAAACGGCGCGCGATTTCATCATGGATCTGACCCGCTTCGTGGAGGTCGCGGAGACGGGTACCGAAGCCATTCGTTATGCAGCCGCCCTTCCAATGACCGACTTCGAGGCTGCCATGCAGGTCGCCGCCGCGGATGCCTGCGGGGCCCGGTGCATTGTGACCAGGAACATGAAGCACTTCCGGCGCTCGCCCATCCCGGCGATCAGCCCTCAAGAGGCACTCCGCAAGTTTTTCTGACGAACACCAAGCTGTGGATCAATGCCGACGCCGGCGCATCCGGCCGATACGAGAGATAGCGCTGGGAGACGGGTCGGTTCCGTATTGATATGCGGGTTTTTCGTTGCGCTGTTACAAGGAAGGGTCGCCGCTCACTATGGACAAACCAGTTCGCGATTGAGGCTTGCCCAGGCACTTGTCGCCCAGAAAAATTGTGTATATTACATACACACCCTTATATCTGTTACAGGTTCGTCCTATGGCCAGAGTTCAACTCCTGATTCCCGATGAGGACCGCGACCGTTTCGTCCACCAGGCGCGAATGGAGGGCATGTCGTTGAGCGCCTGGTTGAGAGCCGCCGCGCGCCAACGGCTCGCGGACAAGCAGCGTGCGGTCCCCTTCGAGTCGGCAGAGGACCTGCAACGTTTCTTCCGTGAGTGTGACGCGTTGGAAGGGCCCAAGGTGGAGCCGGATTGGGAGGAGCACCTCGACGTCATCAACGAATCGCGGAGAGGCGGTACGAGCGGAACATGATCTTCGTCGACACCAATATCTTCATGTACGCGGTAGGACGTCCCCATCCACTTCGGACGGCGGCCCGGGATTTCTTCCTCACCTGCAACGGGGATCGGACACCCCTGTGTACGTCGGCGGAGGTCTTGCAGGAGTTGGTTCATGCGTATCTTCCGGTTGCGAGACTGGATGCGCTCGATGCGGCGATGGCATTGCTGGTGCGGTCCCGGGTGCAGGTGTGGCCGCTGGAGGACGAAGATGTCACGTTGGCCCGGCAGCTCTATGAGCAATTTCCCGCGCTGGGTGCCCGGGACCTCTGTCACCTGGCCAGTTGCCGCAGGCGCGGCGTGAGCAAGGTCATGACCTTCGATCAAGCACTCCGGGCCGTCACCGGAGGGCCGGAGAGAGATACGGGTCAGAGCCACGCAATGCCCGGGAAATCCTGACCGCTGTTCGTACCAGTCAATCGGGGGGCGCCGTTCAGCAGACAGACGGGTCCGACGGCGTGGTGGGCGTCCGACGGGTAGCCGCCGGCTTCATTGGCCAAGCGCCTTCGTCAATGAATCTCCGCATTTGATCAGCACGGCTTTTTTCCTCTGGCCACGCAGCCGTATCTTATTGGCGCGGAGGTCATTGAGGGCTTTCCGACGGATCCTCTTCCCATGCGCCACGATTGGAATCAATCGGAATGAAACTCCTTGTGGGAGCCACGCGTCAGCCATTTTGGCGCCTCCCTCAAGCTGTTCCAGTACCGGACCGGCCTTCAGGCTGCCGCTCTTGAGTTCGATCGGCGCCACGCAGGTCACATCGCTTCCTGCGCCGAAGAACAAGTAGTCGCACCGTTTCCGACCCTTCGGGATTCCCAAACCGTCGCAGTCCATATCGACGATGACGCGAGACGGCGGCAGACCTTTTCTCAGATCAACTCGGCATCCGCCTTTATCGCAACGAGTTACACAGCACGCATCCGGTATCTGGCCGGCAACCACTGCAACCGCTCTATTCATTCGACGCGACTGTCCTGGACGTGATTGTAGATTTTCGCATTTTCGTTATAGAGGGCCTCACTGACGGCATCGTGATCGGTTGGATAGAGGCCGATCTCTTCATCCAGCTTCACTTCCTCCACTATGGATCCTTCGGGGTGGGGTTCCTGCCTGAACAGCCATGCCCCCACATTATCCGGAGGCAGGGCGACGTCGGTGCCGGCGATCGCCTTGCGACGGGTAGCGGAGAGCGCAGAGCGTTGCACGGTGTTGGCGAGTTCCTCAAGCACCCACTCGCTGTGAGTCGTGACGATCAATCGGACACCCGATCGGACTATCGCCGCCAGTTGGCGGGTGAATTCCACCTGCATGGCCGGGTGCAGGTGCGATTCCGGCTCCTCGATGATCAGTACGCTGTCGGGGCCGACCACATGTCGCAGATACAGGACAACCGGGGCGATTTCCGACACCATTGAAGAGGCATTCATCAACGGCAGCGTGTCCTTCCAACCCTCTGGACGATAGGTGAAGCGTGGGTAGCCGATCAGCTCCGAGCGGTCCACGTTTACCGATCCGCCGAGAATGTTCTCTTCGATCTCCTTCTCGAGACCGCGGCGAGGCTTGCTCCGTTGGTGCTGCAGGTTGTCGAGCTCAATCAGTTGCCGAAGGAAATCCGCCAGCACGCCCGAAAGCATGGGTGTGCGGGTGGGGGGACGGAGACCGGTCATCGGCGCGTTTCCGATCATGGCACTGACGATCGAGCCGTGCGCGTGCATGACGCCGGTCCGGTCTGAGGGAAGATAGAATGCAGGAAGATGGAGCGAACCTGTGGCCTGACGCAGGTCGGAATCCCGCACGATTTCCATCAGTCGCCATGCAAAAGAATCTTCATGTTCGCGCTCCGAGTCATCTTCATGTTCGCGCACCGAGTCAGACAGATGTTCGACCTCGAACTCATTCTCTGCATCGATCCGTATCCCCATGCCTTCGGGCAATTTCGCCCTGAACTCGGCTCCCTGCGACTTGAGCACCAATTTGTGTACAGCGGGCTTCGAGTGGTTCGAGAAATGTTGCCGCACAACGATAACGCCTTGCCTGCATCCTTTACGGACCAACGCCGCGAGATCGTTGATGCCGAAGCAGCGAATGATTTCATTGCCGATTTCATCGCCCCGTTTGAGCGCGTCGAATCTGGAACGAATGAATTCCACGACCTCGGCAGGCAGTAAGTCAGACAACTTGGCGTCTCGGGTCGTCTGTTCCAAAGCTTTGACCAGAGCATCCATGGCTTTCTGGGCCTGGACGCTATGGCTGTCGGCCGAAGGTGTCGGGTACCGGCGGTAATAGCGACGACTGGGCTGCGTGACGCCACTGAAGTACCGGTGCAGCGCATAGATCAGGATGGCCAAGTAGGACTTGCCGGTGTTGCTGGGTCCGACGAAAACGGTCAGAGGGCGCAGATCAACCTCGGCCTTCGCAATGGGCCCGAAATCCGTCACCTTGAGTTCTAGATTGGCTTTTTCATGGGGCTCGGTCATCTGCCCGCTCTCCCATTCCTTCCAACTTTCGGAAATTCCGTTCGTTCCAACAGCCGCTTCAGGTTAAGCCGGCCAGTCGTTCGGCCGAATCGTGTCTCGCGCTGGCCGAGAACCCGCGGGCCTTAGTGTACATCGAAAGCTGTCCCGACTGGACAGACTGACTTTGGGAGAGACGGGTATTTCGCCGCCCGTGGCACAAGGCATCCCGGCATTCGATGGGATCCGCATCCCGGCGGACGGCGTTTCTTCTCGGTCACACTCTCCCGGTATGCTTCCCTCAAAATGCCTCGTCCGGGCAGGTGCGGCCCCGGTTTCGGTGCCGCGTGGGACTTTCACCACGGCTTGTTGGCGACCCGCGTTACGATTCGCAGGAGAGAATATATGAAGGAAATTTTCGATTGGGTTCCCTGGTTTCAGGACCTCGCAAGCAAGATCAATGAGGGGGGCCGTGATACTCTGGCCAAGAACGCGAGGAAAATGGACTGGGGACAGAGAGACCCGGCTTTGCTTAAATTCGGAAATGAAAACATCGATCCGTTTTCGTTTATTTACTATCTCGCCGCATTGAATTCCGTGAACAACTGGAAAACTGTTTATTCGGAAGTTGCCAACGTGTATGGAATAAGAAGGCGGGTTGATTATGAAAGTGCAGAGGCCTTCTACTACCCGACGCCGCGGGCTTATAATGTGTTATTTCATAATCGGGGCAAAGCTGATACTGATCTGCTTTGGGAGTTATTGGCACAAGCGTTATCGTATTCGGTACGAAGTGACACTTTTAAAGCTGTACTAAAAATACCAGGTGTGGGTGTTGCAAAGCTCTCGCAAACTCTCTTTCTGATTGATCCAACAAAGTTCCTCCCCTTCGATAACCACGGCGTTCTGGCTCTCAGAATGGTTCTCGGAACTGGCAACTACGAGGAACCACGAGCCGAAATCGAATGGGACGAGTATCGCAAGGAAATGAAGAGGATCATGGAGGCATTCCCCGGGTGTGAATGCTATGAAGTAAACATGTTTTCTTATTTATGGAAACATGGATCGATGCCGGTTGACTTGCATAGCTGTTACCAAGTCAGCACCAATGTCTATAACGACGGAATGGACTATTGGGAGGACTTCGAAGAAAACAACTGGGTCTACACCGGGGGGCCGGGGAATCGTAGAGGTTGGCCGAAAAAGGGGGGGACGACTCAGAGAAAGAAGCGAGACTATCCGCTTGATTCCCCGGAATGTGGAGACGTTGTGCTTGTTCGATATCGACGAAGGTACGGGCGTGGGATTGGCATCGTCTACACGAACGACTACCAAAAAGAGCTTTCCAGCAAGAGTAGACTTCATGTCCTGTGGTTGAACAAGAAGTCCGCGAATTTGGCCGGCACGACGCCGATCATCGGTTTCTCGAAGGCTCGAGAAGCCACCCGGACAGTGTTTCGTTCCACCGAGGGGTATTCTCCGACTTTTGGCCTGCTCGACCGGCTCACATCCGATCCCCCACCCCCACCCCCACCCCCAAACCCCGTCGTTCATCCATGTAACCAGATACTCTACGGCCCCCCCGGAACCGGGAAGACGTACAACGCGGTCAACCGCGCCATGGCCATCGTGCTTGGGGTCGACCGAATCGGCGAAGAGGACCGCGCTAAGTTTCGTGCTTTCCAGTTTGATCCTGCGGAGGGCACCGGACAGATTGCGATGGTGACGTTTCACCAGAGCTTCTCCTACGAGGAATTCGTCGAGGGCATCCGGCCCAGACTGGACGCCGGCAACGAGCTCGGCTACGAACGGCGCGACGGCATTTTCAAGCGAATCGCGAATGTCGCGGATGAGGAACGAAGGGCACGACACGACTCGGCCCAGAAATACGTCCTGATCATCGACGAGATCAACCGGGGCAACATACCGAAAATATTCGGTGAGTTGATCACGCTGATCGAGGAATCCAGGCGTTTGGGCGGGTCTGACGCGACGAGGGTCGTCCTTCCATATTCCAACAAGGAATTCGGTGTTCCGAACAACCTCTACATCATCGGCACGATGAATACGGCGGACCGCTCGATCGTGTTGGTGGACACCGCCTTGAGGCGGAGGTTCGACTTCGTGGAGATGATGCCCAAGCCGGAACACAAGCACATTTCTGACGATTTCGATGGTGTTCAGCTCCGGAAGATGTTGAAGGCGATGAACGAACGCATCTCGTTGCTTCTGGATCGCGAGCGGCAGATCGGTCACACCTACCTGTTCAATGTGACGGATATGGAAACGCTCTCCCACAAGTTCCGGAATGCCATCCTTCCGCTCTTGCAGGAGTACTTCTACGACGACTGGTCGAAGATCCGCGAAGTGCTCGGTGGCGCTGGATTCGTGGTCAAGCAGAAGCAGACGTACACTGCAAGACTTCGGAATTCGGATCTGGTGGATGAGGATCGAATCGTCTACGAGCGACTGCCCGACGGTCATGACAAGTGGCTCGACCCCGACGAATACGGAAAAATCTACTCTGACGACACCAGCAGTGAGTCGTCCTGATGCCCGGCGTCTATTCGATCAGGGAACATGAAACGTTCCGTTTAAATGGCCGGCTCGGCGCTCGGGACCTGGAAGATCTCAAGGCCTTCGCCCGGGCGAATCAATACGATCAGCAAGGCAGATTCCGTCCGGTTCTCCAGTTCGATCGACGCGGTGGCCTGCGCGCCGCCAATTACGTGGGAATCATCACGACCAAACGCGGAACCATCGTGGAGATCCTGCCCAAGATCGATCTCCTCGGAAAACGGGAGCCCGACGACGAGGAGACTCGGAGCGTCTTTCTGCAGATGCTGCGCAGGTGGCGGCGTCTGCAAGCTGCGGCGCGTTTTCCGAAGAGCGCCATCCGTGCGATGCGCCGGTTCCCCATGCTGGATGCGTTCGTACGCCTATTCCTCGACAACTTGGGGCTCCTGGTCCGCGGCGGCCTCAGCCGGAGGTACGTCCGGGTGCAGGAGAATCTGCCCTATCTGCGGGGCCGCATCCTGTTCCGGGATCAGATCCGCGAGAACCTGATCGACCGCGCCCGGTTTTTCGTGGAGCACGACGAACTCAGCATCAATCGGCCGGCCAACCGACTCATTCACAGCACCCTTGCGAAGCTCAAGCCCGTCGTCCGAAACGAGGGGAACCGCCAGTTGCTTCGGAACTTGGAAGCGGCGTTCGTCGAGGTGCCTCGGGCGAGAGACGTGCATGACGATTGGCGCAAACACAGCGTGGACCGTTCCATGCAGCATTACCGGCCGGTCATGCGGTGGGTCGGCCTCTTCCTGTTCAACCGGGGTCTGACGACCTGGTCCGGCAGCCATGTGAATCAATCGCTGCTGTTTCCCATGGAGGAGGTCTACGAGGACTTCGTCACCCACAGTTTTCGGCGCCATCAGCACAAGTTCACGGTGACTTCCCAGGGCCCGCAAAGACCCATGGCCTGCATCGGCGGCAAGTCCGTATTCCAGACGAAGCCGGATATTTCGCTCCGTGACGGGGACGGCTGCGTCAGGTTCATCCTCGACGCGAAATGGAAACGTGTCGGCGCGCGGGTCGGCGACGCAAGACACGACCTGGATCAAGGGGACCTGTACCAGATGTACTTCTACGGAAAACGCCATCGCTGCAAGACGGTGGCTCTGGTCTATCCTCGGTCTCGGCGCTTCACGCAAGAATTGACCTACCGGTTTTTCGACGATCTCAAGCTGGTCTGCCTCCCGTTCGACGTCGCCCGTCCCGACCACGGCGTCTCGGAGGCGTTGCGTCTGTTGAAATGTTCGTAGCTGGTCGCCGTGCCGCCAATGATCTTTGTCGAGACCGACGGTTTCAGGTGCGCGGCCGGCCCGCCCGCTGTGATCCCCGCGCCAAATCCCGGCGGTCGGCTTGGTCCAGCTGGTTCGGACCGAAGAGGGCACCCACACCGGGTGCCCCTACGGGATTCGCACTTGATGCTCGACCCGTTACAATCAACTCATGGTCAGTGGTTTCGGAAATCGCATGATTTCCATTCTTTGCTTGGCGTTGTCCTTCAGCTTTGTCCAATCGGCATCCCAAATCCAGGAAACCGCCCGGAGAGTCCTTCAGCAACACTGTGTTTCCTGCCACGGGGAACAGCGGATGTCCGGCTTGGACCTGCGGCATCGCAAGGCGATGCTGGAGGGCGGCGGGAAGGGGCCGGCCCTGGTTCCCGGAAAGGCGGAAGAGAGCCTCCTCTTCCTGGCGGCCTCTCACGACGGGGAGTTGAAGATGCCTCCGGGCAAGCCGCCGCTTCCCTCCAGTGACCTGGACGCCTTGCGGGACTGGATCGACGGAGGAGCTCCCTGGGACTCGGCGGCCGCAACTGCCGCCCCGTCCGAGCCAACCTGGTGGGCGCTCCGGCGACCCCGTCGACCGGCCGTCCCCACAGTCGAAAACCAGGATCGGGTGAGGAATCCGATCGACGCTTTCATTCTGGCGAAGTTGGAAAAACAAGGGATGGAGCCGGCTCCTGAGGCGGACAAGCGGACCCTGATCCGCAGAGCCTCTTTCGACCTCACCGGCCTGCCGCCCTCTCCCGAGCAGGTGGACCGCTTCCTGCGGGACTCCTCTCCCAATGCCTACGATAAGCTCATCCGCGACCTGCTGGCGTCGCCCCGCTACGGCGAACGTTGGGCCCGGCACTGGCTGGACCTGGTGCGCTACGCCGACAGCGGCGGCTACGAGACCGACGAGTACTTCCCCAACTCCTGGCGTTACCGCGACTACGTCATCAAGTCGCTGAACGAGAACAAGCCCTACGACCGGTTCCTGCAGGAGCAGATCGCCGGGGACGAGCTGTGGCCCGACGACCTGGAGCTCCACGACAATTACTACGGCATCTCTCCGGAGAAGCTGGAACACCTGGAAGCCCGGATCGGCACCGGCCTCTACACGTTCGGCCCGGAGATCGTCGAATCCCTTCTCGATGCCCCCAAGCTCGCGTACGAGAGGATGACCGACTGGGTCGACACCACGGGCGCGGTCTTCATGGGACTGACGTTGGCCTGCGCCCGCTGCCACGACCACAAGTTCGATCCCGTCTCGCAGCGGGACTACTTCCGCCTACAGGCCGTGTTCGCCGCCAGCGAAGCGGTGGAGGTCCCGGTGGTGACCCGGATGTCCAGGTTCCACCGGAACGAGACCTATCCCCGGATGATCGCCGTGGACGAGGCCCGGCGGGCTTACAAGCTGTATCTGGACAGCGTCAAGAAGCGGCAGATCGAGGCCGTCAAATCGAATTTCCCGCCCGAGGCGGTGTCGGCCCACGAGGTTCCGGACGAAGAGAAGACCCCACGGCAGGCGAAGCTCGCTGCGCCCTTGGCCGAGGCGCTGAAAGCCCTGGGCCGGGATTGGGAAGACCGCATGACCCCCGAACAGAAGAGGGAGAAGCGGCGGCTCTTGGAGGAAATAGGCAAGCTGGTCGTGCTCCTGCCCCAAGCGGATGCTTCGCACCTGGTCAATTTCGACGGTTTCTACGACGTTCCCAGGGCTTCCGTCCTCGGACACCGGGAGCTGGAGCTGGTCCCCGACGTTCACGTGCTGGACCGGGGGGAGCTGGGCCGGAGACTGGAGCGGGTGACTCCCGGAGTTCCGGCCGTTTTCGACTACCTCGGGGAGTGGGACGGCTGGGCGCCGGCATCCCCCGGGAACCCGGTTCCAAGAACGCGAAGGCAACTGGCCCTCTGGCTGAGCCGTCCCGATCACCCGCTCACCGCCCGGGTGATGGTCAACCGGCTCTGGCAATGGCACTTCGGGCAGGGAATCGTCCGCACCTCCAACGACTACGGCGTCCAGGGGGAGCCTGCCACTCATCCGGAACTGCTGGACTGGCTGGCCCTGGAGTTCGTGGCTCGGGGCTGGGACATCAAAGCGATGCACCGGTTGATCATGTCCTCCGGCGCCTACCGGATGGCCAGCCTCTATTCCAACCCGCGAAACAGCGAACTGGACCCGGACAACCGATACCTGTGGCGCATGAACCGGCGCCGCCTGGAGGCGGAGGCCATGTGGGACACTCTGCATGCGGCGGCGGGGACGCTGAATCTGAAGATGGGCGGACGTCCCGCGGTTCCCCCCCTGACCGACGAAGAGATGGCCGTGTTTCCGGCAAACTTCTACTGGCCGGTCTCGGCAGACCCGGCCGAGCACACCCGCCGGGGGGTCTACATCCTGTCCCGGCGCAGCTACGCGTTTCCCATGTTTCGGACCTTCGACCGGCCCGACTCCTCGCTGAGTTGTCCGCGCCGGCAAGTCACGTCGGTGGCGCCGCAGGCTCTCTGGTTTCTCAACAACGGGACCGGTCTCCGGCAGGCCGGAAAACTGGCCGAGAGCCTGGTGAGGACTCACGGCGACAACCCCTCCGCCTGGGTGGAGAACGCCTGGAGGATCACTTTGAGCCGTCCACCCTCCGCGGACGAAAAGCAAGAGGCTCTGAAACTGCTGCAGGCCCTGTCGGAGGAGCAGCCGGCGGCACAGGAAGGCATGGAGGCTCCGGCCGGGCTCTCGTCGATCGGCCGGAACCGGGCCGCGGCCCTGACGCAACTCTGCCTGACCGTATTCAATCTGAACGAATTCGTATATATTGACTAGAGCATTCGACCTATTGATGAATAAGTCAGTGTGCAAGATTTATAGTCACATTATATTGATGTATTCCAAAAGGACGTGGTGAGCAGGGTCTGGGTTCATGGTCGATTTCCAATCTTGTAATCTGAACGAACAGGTCCAATCGAGGCGGGAATTCCTGGCCCGCTCCGGTTTCGGATTCGGAGCCGTGGCGCTCGGTTGCCTGCATGAGGAGCAGGCCGCATTCGCTGCCACTCGGAAGGCGGCCGGTCTGGACAACCCGCTGGCACCCGGGACACCCCACTTCCCGGGCAAGGCCAGGAACGTCATCTTCATGTTCATGAAGGGGGGACCCTCCCACATCGACACGTTCGATCCCAAGCCTGAACTGGCCCGTCTCGACGGCCAGCTCCTGCCGCCCAGCTTCCGGCCCGAGGACCTGAGTCTGCAGTTCGTCAAGGCCCATGAAGCGAAGGTGATGGCCTCCCCCCGGAGGTTCACGAGATACGGACAGTCCGGCATCGAGATCTCGGACCTCTTCGAGAACCTGGGCCGGTGCGCCGATGACCTGGCGGTCGTTCGCTCCTGCCATCACGATTCCCTCATTCATGGGCCCGCCATCAATCTGCTCTTCAGCGGTTCGGTCCGCCTGGGTCATCCGACACTCGGTTCCTGGGTCGTCTACGGGCTGGGAAGCGAGAGTGAGAACTTTCCCGGCTTCGTCGCCATGTCCGAAGGGAACGTGACCGCCAGCGACGAGTCCCTGCACGGCTCGGGGTTCCTGCCCGCCGTGTACCAGGCCACTCGAGCCCGGCACGAGGGCACCGCTTTCGAGAACCTGAATCCGCCGTCCGACATCACCCATGGCGCCCAGACCCGGATGTTGGAACAGCTCCAGTCGTGGAACCGCCGGCACTTCGAAACGCGGCGGGACGACAGCCGCCTGGCCGCCCGCATCGCCAACTACGAGCTGGCCTTCCGCATGCAGGCGGCGGCGCCGGAACTGACCGATCTGGCCGGTGAGCCCGAATCGGTCCGGAGAATGTACGGCCTGGACCAGGAACGGACCGCCAAGTTCGGTCGGATCTGCCTGCTGGCGCGGCGGATGGTGGAGCGCGGGGTTCGATTCGTCCAGCTCTACAAGGGGAACTGGGATGGGCACGCCCAGTGCGACCGGAACCACGTGGACAACGCCGGCGCCATCGACCAGCCCATCGCGGGATTGTTGACGGACCTCAAGCTGCGGGGACTGCTGGAAAGCACGCTGGTGGTCTGGATCGGGGAGTTCGGGCGGACTCCGGTGGTCCAGGGCGACGGCGGCCGGGATCACAACCCCCACGGGTTCAGTTGCTGGATGGCGGGAGGGGGCATCCGGGGCGGCAAGGTCATCGGAGCCACCGACGAGCTCGGCTGCCGCGCCATCGAGGACCGGGTCCACGTGCATGATCTGCACGCCACCATGCTGTCGCTGCTGGGACTCGACCATACGAAGCTGACCTATCTCACCCAGGGCCGCGACATGCGGCTGACCGACGTCGGCGGGTACAACGACCTGTCCGAACGGCTCACCCGGGCCTGACGGCGAAGGTTCGACGTGCCGAAAAGGAGAAACGGCTCCATCGCGATGCGGGCAGGAATTCCGGTGCTGTTGCTGTCGGCGTCCCTGTTTACGTCGGCCCTGACCGGCCAGGAAGCGGCCACCTACGTCACCCAGCTTCACCTCCCCGCAGATCTCTACACGGAGAAAGGGACAGCGCTCCAAAAAGGGAATTACGATCTGCAACTGCGGTTGGAGAAGGGAAAATCCTCTCTGGCGTTTCTCAAGGAGGAACAACCGGTCGCGGTCGTCTCCGGGCGTCCCTACGGTGAGGAGACCACCGGGAACTGGGTCGTTCCCGTGCTGGGAACCCTTTATCTACGCTCTACGGCGGATCCCATCGGGACCGATGAGGAACGCCACTACAGCGAGACGGGTCAGGCCCAGTACGAGTACGAGAAGCGCAAATGGAAGGCGACGTTGAGGGCCTACAGGTCGGTTCGGCCGGGTGAAAAAGGGGTTCGCTTCGTGTTCCAAGAGATTGCAGACGACGGTGTCCAGACCCGTAACATTTTCGTCCTTTTCTTGAAAAATCCCCAAAGTCAAGATCGGTTGTAGCGACTCTGGGTAAATCTCAAAAGTAGCTGTACGACCGCGGATACCCTTACTTCACCGATTTCCCAATCACGCTTTATGTCTTCCGCACGGTGTCGGGAAGACTTACTGCCGATCGACTCCGAATCGCCGTTCGGAATCTGTTAAGTTTTCCTGGTTGGAGATGTCTGCCATGCGTGAAATTCGGGCTGCCGAGGCCCAAGCAACGTTCGACGAATTGCTTGGGTCCGTCGCAGAGGGTGAGAGTATTGCGATCACCCGCCGAGGCAAGACCGTGGCTCTTCTGACTCCACCACGAGACGACGAACTCACCCAACGGAGGTCGGCGGTGGCGCGTTTCCAAGACCGCCGTCGCGGGTGGAGAAAGATCGGCATGTCAACCGATGAGATCCTCAAAGCACGGCACGAGGGTCATCGGTTCTGAACGCATTCAGCATCCAAGCGCCGGCTGCCGCGCACGTTCCCTCAACACCACGCTAGTCCGAAACCCCAGGATCCCGATTCTGCCGGTACTCCTCCAGGTTGGATCGGCCGTCGCCGTCGGGGTCGAATTGCGAGTCGTCCAGGAATGGATCCAAATCGTGCTCCAGCTCCCACGAGGTGGGCAGGCCGTCCCGGTCCAGGTCGCCGTGGGCCTCGATGCGTTGGGCGATCTTCCGGCTCATCTCGGCGACGGCGCCGATGGCCCGTGCCCGGTCTGCCCGTTTCAGGACCAGCCGGAGGTGAATGACGGAGGAGACGAGATGGTCCCGATATCGCACCAGCTCTCCGTCGATCTCCATCCTCAGGACTTCCATCAGGGTTCCGAAACGGCGGACGATTCCCTCGGAGATCTTCTGAAGGTCCGGCTCCGGTGCGGAGCGGATCTCCGGAAGCGCTTCTGTCAAGTGGCGGTTGAAGGCGACGAGTGCCGCGAGAACCGGGACCGCGCGGTCTCCGATGGCGAAAGCGCCCCAGGGATGGAGGATGAAGGCGATCCGGTCCCGAACCAGGGGATCCCCCGTACGCTCCCATTCCTCCAGTAGAAGCCGGACCACCCGGTCCGGTCCCCGGGCGACAAGCTGCTGCCGGGCCTCCTCGCGGGTCCGCCACAGTTCATGGGAAAGCAGAGCGACCAGTTCCTCGTCGGAGCGTCCCTCCAGGCCGAGTTCTCCGCACGACCACGCGGCGGCGAGGAACAGGATGGGGACCGGGAGCAGGAGAAGACGGGTCACGGCTACTGGCCATACAGCAGCGTCTTCGGAGGGCCGACCTTGTTGAAGCCGTCCAATCCCGCCACCTTGTAGCATTCTGCAAAAGTCGGATAGTTGAACACCGTATCGACGAAGTAGTCGATGGTCCCGCCCAGGGCGAACACGGCCTGGCCGATGTGGATCAGTTCCGCGGCGCCGGTTCCGATGATGTGGACCCCCAGGATCTTTCGCGTTTCCCGGTGGAAGAGGATCTTGAGCAGACCCGAATCGTCTCCCAGGATGACGCCTCGCGCGATCTCCCGGTAGCGGGCGGTGCCCACTTCGTAGGGAACCTTGTTCCGGGTCAGATCCTCCTCGGTGTTTCCGACCATGGACATCTCGGGAATGGAATAGATGCCAAAGGGAAACAGTTCCGGGATCGATTCGCAGGGCACGTCGAACGCGTGGCAGGCGGCCATGCGGCCCTGCTCCATGGAGGTGGAGGCGAGGGCCGGAAAGCCGATGACGTCACCCACGGCGTAGATGTGGCGCTGCCGGGTCTGGAAGGTGACTCCGACCGGAATGCGTCCCCGGTCGTCGCTCTCCAGGCCGCCGGCCTTCAGATTCAGGGATGCCGTGGCTCCCACCCGTCCGATGGAATAGAACAGGACCTCGGAATGGATCCGCTTTCCGGATTTGAGCCGAGCCTCGGCGCCGCCGTTCAACAGATGGATCGACTCCAATTCCTCGCCCAGCCGGAAGATGCAGTTCCTGTTGCGCATCTGATACTGCAGGGAGTCGATGATTTCCGAGTCGACGAACTCGAGAGGCCGCCGTGTCTTGTCGATGATGGTGACCTCGGTGTCGAGCGCGCCGAACATGGAGGCGTACTCCAGGCCGATCACACCCGCCCCCACCACCGTCATGGACCGGGGCAACGACTTCAGGCTCAAGATCTCGTCGGCCGTGATCACGGTCGCTCCGTCCACCGCAACGTCCGGGGGAGCGGCTGGCTCGGTGCCGGTGGCGATGACAAAATATTTCGAACGGATCCGCGTCACCTCCCGGTGCCCGCGAACTTCCACCTCGTACGGGCTCTTGAATGACGCTGTCCCCGATAGGATCATCACCCCGTTGCGGCGCATCTGTTGCCGGATCACGTGAATCTGCTGTTGGATGACGTGCTGGCAACGGAAGAGGAGATCCTGCATGTCCAGGTCTTCCTTGAGCCGGTACGAATCTCCGTAGATGGCCCGCTGCCGGTAACCGGTCAGATAGAGGAGGGCCTCGCGGAAGGTCTTGGAAGGGATGGTCCCCGTGTTCACGCAGACTCCGCCCACCACCTCGCGCCGGTCGCAGATCCCGACTCTCTTGCCCAGCTTGGCCGCCTGGATGGCGGCCCTTTGACCCGCGGGTCCGGTGCCGATGACGAACAGGTCCAGATCGATCAATATGGCTCCATTCTGCCCGTGGCGAGGGAAAGACTCAATCGCCGTTATGGTATCGGCCGCGCGCTGATTATGATTGAGGTTGACGGTCTTTCGATAGTTCTCCGGAACGGGACGAGTCTACGGAAACGTGTTCCCGTGCGATGTCACGTGTTCACCCACGATCAGTCCCGAGTGCCCCGGAGTGTGGGACCCGGACCTGCCGTCGGCGCGGACCAGTTGCGGGCAGGTGGTGAGAAGCCGGGCGGAGGGTCTGCATGAGGCCTAAGAGAAGGCGACCCTTGTCCAGGCGTAAGCGGGCGCGGAGGAGGTTCCGCGGCTCGAATCATCGCCGGCGCGGGCCGGAGACGTCGTGGCTGGACCGGGTCCTGGGGGAGGCGCTGCATTCCCAGACTCCCGCAGGGCGGCCCTGGAAACTGCTGCCCCTGGTGCTGACGCTGGCCTTCGCCGCGCGAGCGGCCGTCGCGCTGTCCGGCGACTTCGTGGTGCACCCCGACGAAATCATGCAGTACCTGGAGCCGGCACATCGCCTGGTCTTCGGTAATGGCGTCATCTATTGGGAGTACTTCTACGGGGCGCGCTCCTGGCTGATCCCAGGGGTGGTCGCGGGGATTTTGGGGCTGTTCGACGCCGTTGGTCTCGGAGATCCGTTCTGGTATGTCGGCGGCGTTGAACTGGCGTTCTGCGCTCTCTCCCTGCTCATCCCGGCCGGAATGTACTTTTTTGCCCGGCGGCATTTCGGGGAGCTGTCGGGGCGGGTGGCGCTGCTGGCGGGTGCATTCTGGTACGAACTCGTCGGGTTCGCCCACAAACCGATGACGGAGTTCGTCGCCACGGCCCTGCTGATGCTGTTGCTCATGCTCTGTGTGCGGCCGGCGCCGGATAGACTGTGCGTGGTCTTGCCTGCGGCTTTGCTGGCGGTGCTGACTGCGGCGGTCCGGGTGCAGTATGCGCCGTTGGCCCTGCTCGTCCTCGGCCTGCTCTTTCTGCGCACCGGAAAGAAGGTGCAACTCGTGGTGGCCGCGGCCGCGGTTCTGGTCGCGGTCGGCGCATTGGATGCGCTCACGTGGAACGGCGGGTTGTTTCACTCCTATCTCACCAACATCCGCGTCAACCTTGCCCTGGGAGACCTGCGCGCCGGCGAAAGCCCGTTCCACCAGTTCGCCTGGTGGCTCCTGATCGCGAGTGTGGGGATTGCGGCATTGTCCATCCTGGCGGCCTTGCGCAACCTGCGGCGCTATGCTCTGCTGCTGGTCCTCATCGCCCTGACGCTGCTGATCCACTCGACACAGTCGCACAAGGAGTATCGCTTCATCTTTGTCGTCATTCCGCTCTATCTGCTGATCGGTTCGGATGTCGCGGCGCAACTCTCCTCCCGCGTCGGCCAGCGGGTCCGGGCACTCGCAGCCGCCTTGTTCGCCGCGGTTTCCCTGACCGGCATTCTGAACGCGTTGCCGTACCAGGACAGGGTGTACCGGGCCCAGTCCCGGGAGACCGGTATGGTCAGCTTCCTGCGCGGTCAGGACCCCATTTTCGCCGCGTACCGCTACCTTTCCAGTGCGCCCGGGGTCGCCGGCGTGTGGCAGGTCGACCGCCACTACTTCAACCTTCCCGGGTACTACCACCTGCACCGGGCAATACCATTCTACGACGCCAGCACCGGACGCCTCATTTTCGCCGGCCGGGAACGGACGGAGGTGGAAGCGATTTCGGCCTCGGTCAGCCATATCGTGTCGGCAGACCCGGCTACCACCATTCCCGGCTACTCGGTGGAAAGGGAGTTCGGCGGCATCCGCATCCTGCGCCGCGACGCGAACGAGCCCGCCGTTCGCTCATGGCAGGAATACACTCCGACGATGACCGGAGGAGTCTTCACTGATTTGACGCGCCAAATCTACCCCGAAGCGCCCCCGCCGCCGCCCGATGCGGGCATCCGCTTTGTCGACCAGGCGACCGGGACGGACGGGCAGTAGCTCTCCGCATCTGCCAAAAACGTTCTGCGATTGCTTCCCGCGATCAAAAATAGGCCTTGAATCCCAGTTGGATCTGACGGCCCGGGAGCGCGCGTCCGATGCTTCCGAAGCCCGTCGTGCCGAACTCGGTGACCGGGTCGGTGCGGCCGACGGAAAAATTGGCCCGGTTGGCGGCATTGAAGGCCTCGATCCGAAGCTCGAAACGGCGCTCCCCCTCGAATCGGAAGGACCGCCGCAACGAGACGTCCAGATTGATGAGGCCCGGACCCTCTACGGTGGACCTTCCCGCATTTCCGTATTGGAAGGCCGGGGGCAGGAGGAAGGCTTCCGTATCGAACCACCGGGTCGGGACCCGCTGATTCTTCGGGAGGTTGGCATCGCGGGTCCGGTCGGGCCATTGGGAGGCTACCGAACCCACGTCCAACGGGTCCCCCGGAAGACGGACGGTGACCCAGGGACCGTCCTGAGCACTGGAGATCACCCTGAGCGACCAGTTTCGGGCCAGTCCGGCGATCCACCCGGTCCCGGACCCTACTCCACCGGATCCGAAGGGAAGGTCGTAGCCCAGGCTCAGGAGAAGTCTGCGGGGAACGTGAAAGTCCGCCAAACCCCGAGTGGCCTCCAGGGACAGGTTCCGGGAACGAAAGAAAGAAAAGTTATGAGACCCCAGGTCGCTGGTGCCGATCTCGATCAGCCGCGACCAACTGAACGAGGCCAGCAGGGAGAGGCCGTGGCGCCCCGGAGCCTTCTCCACCTGCACCTGCAAACCGTGATACCAGGCGCCGCCGTCGGCCTGGGGCACCTGGACCGTCTGCAAGTGGGGATAGGGACGGCGTTGCTGCCGGTCGCCCGGACCCGGATCGGCGTCGTTGAGGGAGACCGTCTCCAGCCGGTGGACGGTGTGGGAGCCGTGGTATCCGGCGTTGATGAGGAGCTCCCGGAAGAGGCGATGCTGAAGGCTGAGCCCCCACGACTGGGTCGTCGCCAGGGGCAGGGGAGTCTCGACGCCGTAGTGATCCGGGACGGCCGCGTCCCTGCCGCTCAGGGGAAAGGGATCGGACAGCGACACGGTCGGCGTCGCCAGATCGGATTTGAAGATCAGTCTTTCGGCGCCCGGTCTCGGGTTTCTTCCCAGCCTCGCGATCATGCCCACGTCGGGCTCGTTGGAGTAGAGGCCGGCTCCGGTGTGAAGGACCGTGCGGCTGCCGAGCCTCAGCGCCAATCCCAGGCGGGGTTGGATTCCCGCCATGCGGCCCCATTGGATGAGGGGCGTCCCTGGCCGGAAGCGGCCCGTCTCGCCGGGCGCCAGGTCCAGGTCCTGCAGCGGAGGATGGAGCCGGCCCGCGCCGGGATCGAAGTTGGACATGAAGCCCCGCAGGTCGACCCAGGGCAGCCGGAGCTCGTACCGGAGCCCCAGGTTCAGGTCGAGTCCCGGCTGGACCCTCCACTCGTCGGAAAAGTAGGCATAGATGCTGTTCTGGTGGAAACGGCCCCGATTGAACTCGCCACCCAGTTGGCTCCTGGCCAGATGTCCCAGCAGGAAGTCTCCCCAGGCGTTTCCCGTGTAGCGGCTGTAGAAATCGAACTCGGACCGCCGGTGCTGGCCGTACTGGTTGAAGTGCTGGCGGTACTCCAGCCCCAGCTTCAAGGTGTGGTCGCCCCGGGGGAGCACCAGGTCATCCTTCACCTGCCAGTTGCCCAGGGCCGTCCTGCCGCTGAGGGTCAGGTCTCCGATGCCGACGAATCCGGTGATCCGCATCCTGGGAACTCCGTGGCGGTCCACCTCGGTCCGGACCAATTGGTCGATGCCCAGGCGACCGGCGAGGTCGGGGAGAGGATGGGCGGGAAGCGCCTCGTACGGGCGCCGGAACAGGTGGATGCTCGCCACGTTGACGTCCCTGGAGCCCAGGTTCCGGCGGTAGGAGATGGACTGTCCCCAGGTGGCCAGAGGACTGTGGGAGGAGAAGATGCTGACGGGTCGAGCCATAAAACTGGGCCGCGAGTCCCAGGCGAAGCGGCCGCTCCAGCGGCTGACGCCGGAGGTCTTCAGGTCCACGCGGGCGATGATCTGGGGGTTGTCGATGGGCGAAACCGAGTCGGGACTGGTGAAGTTCAGGGGACCGACGCTGTTGGCGTCCGGCCAGATGGGAAGCAGCTTCAGCGCCACCGGGTCGAACCGGTTCTCGGGGATGCGGTTGCCGGGAAAGGGCGCACCCGTCGAGGGGTCCGTAATCGGGGTCGCGAAAACCCCCTTTCTCTCGTCCAACGTGGGGACGACGCCGGTGAGGGGCTTGGTCTCGCGAATCGACCGGTGCTGGTGGGAGACGAAGAACCAGGCGCGGTCCGTGCCCTTGAACAATCCCGGAAGGAGAATGGGACCTCCCAGGGTGGCGCCCATCTGATTCCGCTTGAACTCCTTCTTTTCGTGCTCGAAGAAGTTTCGGGCGTCCAGGTTGTCGTTTCGGTGAAACCAGTAGAGGCTGCCGTGGTAGGCGTTGGTCCCGCTCTTGGTCACCGCCACGATCTGCGCCCCGGGGCGAATCCCGTACTCGGCCGAATAGAGT
>JAJDTT010000024.1 GCA_022827025.1 Acidobacteriota bacterium | reverse complement strand
GCCGGACCGGGGCCGGTGGGGGAACTCCTTACTGAATCGGCATCTTGGGCGTGGCATTGACAGCAGCAGTCAGCAGAACCCGCTGGATCTTCGCCTCCACGAGATACCCTTCCAGCAATCCGTCCGCCCATTCCTGGAGGTGTGGCTGCGAGGCGAGATAGGCTTCGGCCGAGAGCCCTCGGGCCTCCGTCTCTTGGGCAATCTTTTCGTGGAGCCACAAGTGCCTGGACTGCACGATTGAGTGCAGCCTCGCGACTTTCCACGGAGCCTCGCCGTGCTCGTTTTCAAGCCGGGGGTCCGCGCCCGCATCCAAGAGCAGGTCGATTATGGCGATCGGATGAATTGTCGCCGGGGCCTCTCCCTGCGGCCCCCACAGGAAGAATATCAACAGCACCGCCACCAGACCGAGTGCACTGAGTGTCCAATGTGTGAGTTTCATGACCTCGATCTCCTTCCTGCCGAACCGGGCGAAACTGCCGCACCCGGGCCGAAGAACCGTCGGAATTTCTCCCTCTCTCCGTTACAACGCCTGAAATCGCCATCGGTCACACACTTTTTTTGCGATGGCTGAGATTGCAGGCAACAAACAGGCACCGGGTCGGAAACCAGGAGTCTGCGCCTGGCGGGCCGCGGACCGGTCGAGCCGCCGTCAGCGGATCGTCTGGAACTCGGGCGAGAGGAAAAGGGCCCAGAGCAGGTCTTCCACTCCTTCCGTATCCAATGCCCCCCCGGGTCCGGGATTCCCCAACAGGGAGAGGGCCAGCTTCCGCTCCGGACCGGATGGATCCCGCGCCAGGCAGTAGCGGTAGAGATAGGTGACCAGTTCGTCCCCCGAGAACACGTTCGGCGCCCGGGCCACGGGCGGGGCGCCCTCCTCCCGGACCAGGCGGTCCCGGTCCGGCTCCCGGTCGAAGACGAAGAAACGGACGCTGGGGTGGATGTCGCTCCCCAGGCTTTCCTCGTCCACACCCACAACGGCCCGGAAACGGGTGAATCCCTTCCCGTCCAGGGGAAAGACCAGCTCGCCGGGCAGGCCGGTGACCAGCGCCTCGGAATACGCATGGGGGGTCGTGTCGGCGACCGACGTGGTCGTTCCGTCGTCCGCCGTGACCCGCCGGACCGTGCGCTCCACGAATCGGACCGGACCGGCCTCGAAACTCCCCTCACCCTGAAATCGGTGAAGCGGCGTCACTCCCTCCGGACCCGCGAGTTCGGCATCGGCCCAGGCCACCCGCACCCGCGAGGGATCGTAGGAATCCATATCCACCGCCAGAAGCCGCAACTCGCGGAACCCGCCGATGTCGACGTCGACCTCCACCTTTCCCCACCTGACGTTCCCGCTGTCGAAGTGATTCCGGGGCGCCGGCCGGAGCCGTCCGGCCAATCTGGCGGCTCCCCGGCGGATCAGCCGGTTCAACTCATCTCCAAACGAGAGTTCCAGGGCCTGCAGGGTGCTGGACTCGTGGTTGCGCGCCAGCACCACCTGATCCCGGATGGGACGCCCCAGAGACCGGGTCAAGGGGCTGGACATGAATCTCCAGGCGCGGCCGGGCCGGCCCGGATCGCTCGACGCGGAACTCAGGACCTTCCACTCTCCCGTCACCGAGGAGACGCCGTCCAGGAACTGCTCCGCGGTCAGGCGTCTCGGGACGGGTCCCCCGAACGCCGCGGACGCCCCTTCCGCCGGCGAGTCTCCGGCCGGCGGCATCTGGTAGGTCCGCGACGTCAGGATCCGGGACAGGAGCCGCCGCAGATCGTGGCCGTTCTCCACGAAGTCCCAGGCCAGCCAGTCCAGGAGATCGGGGGACCAGGCGGCGCTTTCCGGATCGTCCATGGACCGGACCAGACTGCGGCCCAGCAGCCGGCCCCAGATGCGGTTCACCAGGGTTCGGGCGAAACGGCCGTTGCGCGGCGAGGTGAAGAGCGCCGCCGCCTGCCGCCGCCGTTGCTCCAGGCCGCCGGCGGAAACCCCCCCCAACTCGGGGAAGATGAACCGGGGGGCCGCCGTCCGTCCCAGCGGGACGTCGCAGCGCACCAGCTCCAACTCCTCCTCGGCGAAGAGACTGGCGAGGCCGTAGCTGTCGGACAACTTCCAGCGGTCCACGAAGCTGTCGTGGCAGGAGGCGCACTTCAGATTGACCCCCAGGAAGACGTGGGCGCTGTTTTGCGCCGCCTGCATGGATCGTCTCTGGCTGGCGCTGATCTCGCCCCGCCAGTTGACCCCGACCAGGAATCCCCGGGGATCGTCCTCGGACGCCGGGTTCAGGAGCGCCTGCACCAGGCGGTCGTAGGGCAGGTTCTCCCGCAGGGCCTTCTGCAGCCAGTCCGAGATCGGCACGCGCTCCCCGTGGTAGCGGACTCCTTCGTCGTTTCGCAGGAGGTCGTTCCAGTAGCTCATCCAGTGCTCGGCATATCGGTCCGAATCCGCCAGCAGCGACTGGATCCGCCGTTCCCGCTTCCCGTCGCTCTCCTCCCAGAGGAAGCTCTCGACTTCCCGGGGAGAGGGCAGGAGCCCCCACAGATCCAGGTGGACCCGCCTCAGGAAGACCCGGTCCGAGACCGGCCGGGGAAAGGGTTTCCCCTGTGCCGAGAGGACCGCCGCCACGAAGCGGTCGATGGGATTCGCCAGGTGCGCCGGCCCCTCCGGCACCCGGGGCCATCGGGGCGCGAGCCGGGGCGTCGCTGCCGGAGGCGGCTGGTCGGTGGGCCACCTCGCTCCCTGGTCGATCCAGCGCCGCAGCAGAGCCAGTTCCTGCGGGGTCAAGGGTTCCTTCCGGAATGGCATCCGGGGTTCCCGGACTCCGCTGACCCGTTGGAAGAGGAGGCTGTCCCGGCTGGATCCGGGAACCAGGGCCGGTCCGCTGAGGCCCCCCTTCAAGACGTCCGTCAGGGTTTGGAGAGAGAGCCCGCCCTGAAGCAACCGTGCGTTGTGGCAGGAGTGGCACCGCTCATGGAGGATGGACTGGACCTGGATGGCGTCTTGGGACGATCCGGACCGGCCCATCGACGGGAGCTGGAACAAGGAGGCCATGGCCAGGACGACGACACCGCAAAGCCAGTTTCCGGTCCGCGTCCTTGAAGTCCGCATATCTCGGGACGAGTCTACACCTCCCGCCGGGTTCGTTGGAAAGCCCCGATCCCCGCCCGGAGGAACTGCTACGCGCCCCGGCGCGAGACCCGTTCCAGGCTGCGGGTCAGCGACTGCTCCAGGAGGCGGTAGTAGTGGGGGAAGCGCCCCACGGCCTCCTGGAAGAGCTGCCGCAGATCCGGGTCCTGTGGAGTCCGGGAGGAGAGATCCGCCATGAACTCCATGGCCTCGGCCTGAACCGGGTCCACCTCGATCTCCAGCCGGCGGAGGCACTCCGCCGGACTCAGGCCGCCCTCTTCCAGAATGGCCCGGACGCTGCTGAAGATGCCGTGGTTCAGTCTGCGCGCCCATTTCAGCTCGATGGCCATGAGCTCCCGGACCTCGAAGTGCCGGGGGGCATTGACGTAGAAGTGGTAGCGCCCGGCCCGGATCCGCACGAAGCGGACGTTTTCGATCAGTGTGGAGAGGGGGTCGGAGACCATTGCCGACAGGCTCTCCTTCAGCGCCGCGGGGTCCGGCGTGGGCGGAAGCGGCAGGTGTCGCACCGACTCCCGCACCGGGCCGCGCAACTCGGCGAAGGCCGTGAACAGGAAATCCTCGAATTCGCCGAGCCGCCGCGGGTCGCCCAACTCCCGCGTCTCGTAGTGACTGTCGACCTGGTGCAGGACCGCCTCCACCGCCGCCCTGACGTGTCCCGCTTCATGGAGCCAGCTCAGCCCCCGGCGCTTGCCGGAGAGATTGCGCCTCGCCAGCAGGGAGGCCGCCGACAGCATGGGAGGCGCGAAGTAGTGCCAGCAGCGGGAGTGGAGCGGGTACTTGGGCTCGAAGCGGCCCAGGTTGATGGGGGGATCGATGCCCCGGATGTAAGGAGAGTAGTAGCCCAGGAAACGGCTGAGATGGTAGTGCTCGTCCAACAGGTCGAAGGGCCTCCGGCGGATCCGGCGGTCCAATTCGCGGTACCACTCCTCCTCTCCCCACCAGACGGACCAGGCGGCGTACTCGGGGTTGTGGAAGCGGCCGTCCATGGCCTCGCCCACGGTGAGGCCGGCGCCGGCGGTGTGCTCGTTGATCCGGTTCCACTCCGGGTGGGCGCGGACCATCTCCAGGTGGATCTCTCCGACCGCGCGATCCACCTCGACCCAGTCTTGGCCCGAGGTCTCGTCGTCGCAGATGACGCGAAAGTCCAGGTCGCTCAGGCCCGGGACCAGGTCCTCTTTCTGCCACTTGGCCACCAGGGCGACCAGACGGGGCGTCCGCCGGCGCAACCCGTCCCCGAGGGTCCGGCTGACCGAATCGAAATCGGAGCGGAGTTGTTCCAGCTTCGAGTTGTCCACGAGTTCAGTCCAGCTCCGTCCAGGCCCCCTGCCGGGCGGACCGGAAGATGGCATCCATGATTCGAGTGGCCTGGAGGCCGTCCTCGCCGTCGAAACGGGGAGGACGACCCTCCAATATGGACCGGGCGAAGTCGTCCACCACGGGACCGTGGGCGTTTTCGGGGTTGGGCAGGGGCCGCTGCTCGATGTCGCGCCCCACCGTAATGGTCACCGTCTCGCCGTCGCACGGATGGAGGGTGAGCTTGGCTCCGGTCCCCACCAGGTGGATCTCGTCGGTCCAGGTCCGGCTGTTCCAGTTGAAGGAGACGGTGCCGGCGGGACCGCCTTCCCATTCCAGCAGCGCGGTGACCGAATCCTCAGCCGAATATTCGTGCGTCAGGTTCAGGACCTGGGCCACCAGCCTGCCGGGCAGGCCCAGCCACCAGGCCAGCAGGTCCAGACGATGACAGCCCACGTCGCTGAGCACTCCCCCGCCCGACTTGGAGGGAGTGACCCTCCAATCCGAGGCTTCCCCTCCCCGCCCCGGATACCAACTGTGCAGCGCGATCCGGATCAGGACCAGATCCCCCAGTTCGCCCCGGTCCAGCATCTCCCTGACCAGTTGGAAGCGGGGCCAGAAGCGGCGGTAGTAGGCCACCGACAAACGGCGGCCCCGGTCCCGGGCGACCCGGCACATCTCCCTGGCCTGGCGGAGATCCATGGCCATGGGTTTTTCCACCAGGACGTCCTTCCCGGCCTCCAGGGCCGCGATGGCCTGGGGAGCGTGCAGGAAGACCGGTGTGGCCAGGTAGACGGCGTCGACGGATCTGTCCTCCAGCATCTCCTCGAAGCGGGCGTGGACCGCCTCGGGCGCAAGCCTCCGCAAGTCCGCCGCCCGAGCACTCGGGTCGCGGCTGACCAGGCTGCGCAGGACGCTGCCCGGTTGGGACCGGATGGCGGCGGCGAGGCGTTTTCGAGCCAGGTCCCCCGCCCCCACCAGGGCCCAGCGAACCTTGCGCGCCGTCATGTGGTTTCCAGGAGGCTCTGCTTCAGGGCCCAGGCCAGGTAGGCGCAGTCCTCGTTCGTGGTCTGGGGAAACAGGGGGAGGCTGAAGACCTGGTTCCCGGCCAGCGCCGCCACGGGACAGCCGGCCGCCGCCTCGCCGTAGCCCCGCCGCGCCAGCACGTCCCAGGTCCAGACCGGCGGGTAGTGGATGCCGCAACTCACCCGGTACTTCTGCTTGAGAGTGCTCAGAAAGGCGTCCCGGCCGAACGGAACCCGTCCCGTGTCCAGGCGGCAGACGTAGAGGTGGCACCCGTGGTCCGGCCCGATCCCGGCGGGACGGATGATCTCCTCAACCCCTTCCAACTGCCGGTGCATCTCGCGGAAGACCTCCAGGCGGCGGGCCACCACCCGGTCGATCTTCCGCAGTTGCGAGATTCCCACCGCCGCCTGGACCTTGGTCATCCGGTAGTTGAATCCGACGCTGACCACGCGGGTCTCCTTGCCGTAGACGTAGCCGAAGGTCTTCATCCGGCGGACGCTCTCGGCGAACTCCTCGTCGTCCGTCGTCACGGCGCCCCCTTCTCCCAGCGTCGTCATGTTCTTGTTGGACTGGAAGCTGTAGCAGCTCGCCTGCCCGAAGCCGCCGATGGATTCGCCCCGCCACCTGGTGGAGACGGCGTGGGCGGCGTCGTAGACCACGGCCACTCCGGTTTCGCGGGCGAGGCGCTCGAAGGCGCCGCAGTCGGCGGCCAGACCGGCGAAGTGAACGGGGATCACGGCCCGGGTCCGGCCGGTCATGCAGCGGCGCACCTGGTCCGGATCCAGGCAGAGGGTCTCGGGGTCCACGTCGGCCAGCACCACTTCGGCGCCCCGGGCCAGAGCGCAGGTGGCGGTGCAGACGAAGGTGAGCGGGGTGGTGATCACTTCGTCTCCGGGCCCCACTCCCAGCGCCATCATGCAGAGATCCAGGGCGGTGCCGCAACTGTTGACCGCCACCGCCTTGGCCGCCCCCTCGTGGCGGGCGAAGGCGTTCTGAAAATCCACCTCCTCGGGGAGGGGGAAGAAGCTGCCGCCCGCACCCGCTGCCGCTTGAAGCACCTCCAGGGCGGCCCGGACGTCGTCCTGGTCGTAGAGGCCGCCCATGGAACCGAAGGGGATCTCTCGAATGGGATAGGAGGTGTCCCCGGAACCCATCAGCGGACCTCTTGCCCGGATCGGGCGGCGGTGCGCCGGTGGGCCCCGGCCGCCGCGCCGATGGTCGAGGGAAGCAGCTCGATTCCCTTCTGCTCCGCCAGTTGTCCAAAGTCGCGGATCATCTGTTCCATGGTCTGACGGCGAAAATCTGCCGGGTCCGAATAGTCGAAGATGTTGTGGGTCAGCACCACCAACGTCCGCACCCGGCCGGGAGGGCGGGCCTGTTCCCGCGACAGGACCTTGTCGATCATGTAGCGGTGGTTCTTGGCGTCGAACAGTTCCACCCGGAGGTCCTGGGGATGCCCTCCGGACCAGAGCATGGAGTCGGGATCGGTGGTGACCGGAACCTCCACCAGGTCCATGTCTCCCTCCAGGAGCCGGTTCGCGCGGTGCGTCGAGTGGACGCTCAAGGGAGCGTTGACCCAGTTGCTCCGGAGCCCGGGCAGGTTTCGCCCCGGCATGGAATGGGAGCAACTGGTGAACTCCAGCTCCCGGGTCACCGGAAAAGTCGAGTCGTTCGCCGAACAGTTCCCGGTTCGAAAGGTTTCGGGGCGGAATCCGACCGCCTCGGCGAATTGCTCCAGGGCGCGACGGTACATTTCGTACTGTTCCCCGGCCGTATAGGCCCCGCAATAGTCCTGGTGACCCTCCTCCTGGGGATGGAAGTGAAGTCCGATCTGGAGCCCGGCGCCGGCCAGCTCCCGCAGGAGCGCGGGGTAGGCCCGGGCGTCTCCCGGAACCACGAACAGGGTCCCGGCGCAACCGTTCGCCAGCAACAGGTCGCAAAAACCCCGAAGAGAGCGGATGCCCAATGCGGTGTCGCCGATGGCCTTTTGGGTGGCTTCGCAGTCGATGGTCCAACAGACGTGGATTGGGTCGTGGGAGGTCATGGGAGCATCCTGGCGCCGGGGCCGCGACAGTCTATTACGGGGGAAAAGAGGGGATCAAGGGATCAGGAGGGGGGACTCTCCTGTCCCCCCGGACGAGTGGGGGCAGAAAACGCCCCACTCCCGGCCAAGCGGTGGGCCAGCTCCGGCAGGATCCGGTTGACGTCCCCTTCGACCTTCAGATCGGCGATGGGGTCGTGCGCCGTCATGCCTCGATTGATGATGGCGTAGAAGGCGCCTCCCTGCTGGGCCGCACGAGGCACCGAGGCCGCCGGTTCCACTTCCAGCGTGGACCCGATGGAGCAGACCACCCGGGCTCGGGCGGCCGCTTCAAAAGCCGACGCCAATTTGTCCCGGGGCATGGCCTGGCCGAAGGAGACGGTCGCCGGCTTCAGATGACCGCCGCAGGGACAACGGGGGGGATCTCCGGTTCGGGCGAACTCCGAATAGACGGGGTCCGGGTCTCGCCGGGCGCCGCAGCCGGTGCACTCCACCATCCGGTTCGTTCCGTGCAACTCGATGACTCTTCCCGGGGAATGTCCGGCCAACTGGTGCAGGCCATCGATGTTCTGGGTGACCACGGCATCGAGACGCCCCTCCCGGTCCAGGCGCGACAACGCACGATGGGCCGCGTTGGGCTTGGCGTCCCGGAACCCCTCCCAGCCCTCCAGCTTGTACTGCCAGTGCCGGACCCGGGCCTCACGGGAAGTCAGGAACTCCTGGTAGTAGACCGGTGTCCATTTCTTCCAGACGCCCTGGGGCCCCCGGAAGTCGGGGATCCCGGATCCCGTGGAGACGCCCGCCCCCGTGAAGACGAGAAAGGGTGGCCGACCGCGCAGCCGGTCCACCAGGGGAGCCAATTCCGGAAACGTCTCTTTCACCGACATCCCTGTTTGTCTCCTTAGAGCGGGTCCAGGACGATTGAAGGTTGAATCGTGCCGGCGTCCGTTTCACCGAGCGCCACCAGGCGGCCCCCGTGGAAGATCCGGCACCAGCCGCCGGGGAGGGGAGGGTCGATCTCGACCTGTCCCCCGTGGCGGACCCGCTTCGCTTTGGGATCCTCCAACTCGACCCGGGGAAGCTCCGGAAGCAGCGCCTCCAGGGGGAAATGGGCGCGGCCCCATTCCTCGTTCATCCGTTCGGGCGATAACGCCCGGGACAGGTCGAAGGCGCCGGAGCGAGTCCGTCTCAGACTCTCCAGAAAAGCCCCGCAGCCGATCGCCTCGCCCAGGTCGTGGGCCAGCGTCCGGATGTAGGTTCCGGCGGAACAGTGAACCTGGACCGTCCACTCCTCCCGTTTCCGTTCCAACAACTCGATCCCATGAATCCTGACGTGGCGGAGGGGAGGCTCTTCCCGCTGCTTGCGCCGGGCCAGTTCGTAGAGCCGCCGGCCCTTGACCCGAACGGCCGAGTAGAGGGGCGGCCGCTGGGGAATTTCGCCCGTGAACCGATCCAGGAACTCCCGGACCTCCCGGGTCGAGAGTTGGGGAACCGGACCCTCCCGGACCACCGCTCCTTCCCGGTCGTAGGTCTCGGTCGTCCTTCCCAGGCTGATCCGGGCCAGGTACTCCTTGTCCTGGTTCTGGTAGAAACGGCTCAGCCGAGTCGCCTTTCCCAGCACCAGGGGAAGGACGCCGGTCGCCAGGGGATCCAGGGTGCCGGTGTGCCCTGCCCGGGTCCCGAGCGAGCGCCGCGCCGATTCCACGATGTCATGGGACGTGGGGCCCTCCGGCTTGTCGACGACCAGAACGCCGTGCGGCGCCGGACCGCCCGCGCCGGTTCGAGAGCGGCCGGCCGCCCTGCTCGCGGCTCCGCGCCGCCGGGCCCGCCGTCTGCTCAAGATGCCGGGGATCCCTGGTCAACCGGGTCCAGCAACCGCTCCAGCCGGCCCAGGACTTCTGCGGACACGCGGCCGGTGTCCCCCTGCATTCTCAAGCCGGCCGCATTTCGGTGCCCGCCGCCGCCCAGACGGGACGCCACGAACCCCACGTCGTAGTCTCCCTTGGAACGCAGGCTGACCCGAACCTGACCGGTCTTGTCCTGGCGGACCAGGACCGCCATCCGGATGCCTTCGAGACCCAGGGCATAGTTCACGAGACCCTCGGCGTCCTCTTCGGTGGCTCCGGCTTCGGCCAACATGGCTTGCGACAGGTAGATCGACGCGATCCTCCCGGAGGGGTGGATCTCCAAGGTGTCCAGGACCTTGACCAGCAGACCCACCCGGGATCGCGGCTGGTTCATGTAGACCTGCTGGGCGATCCGGCCCGGGTCCGCCCCCGCTTCGGTCAGGCGGGCGGCCGTGCGGAAGGTCCCGGCGTGGGTGCCGGAATAACGGAACGAGCCGGTGTCGGTCAGAATCGCCACATAGAGATTGGTGGCGATTTCGGGCGTGACGGCCACCTCCAGTTCCCGCAGGAGCCGGTACACCATTTCGGCGACGGCGGCGGCTCCCGAGTCCACCCAGTTGAAGGTCCCGAAAGGCTCGGTGCGGGCGTGGTGATCGATGTTGACCACCGGATATCGATCCAGACCGCGGACCCCGGGGCGGTTCAGGTCGTTGCACTCCAGGACGTAGACGGCGTCCCAGCTCCCTTCCAACCGGTCGACGATCCGGACTCGTTCGGCGCCGGGCAGCCAGCGGTAGACCCGCGGCACCGGATCCGCGTTGACGATGGTGACCGTCTTCCCAAGAGCCTCCAGAGCCAGTGCCAATCCCAGCTCCGACCCGATGGAATCCCCGTCCGGGCGGGCGTGAGAAGTGACGGCGAAGCGATGGTGGTCCCGGGTGAAACGGACGATTTCCTCGAGCATTGCGCCGTGCCTGCGTCGCGTCAGGAGTGCGGGGAGAGCATACGCCAATTGTGTGACCGGGGAGGGGAACCGAAGGCGGGGATCAATCGTCAGTCATGATCGAAGATGTCGACGTGGTAGTCCACCAGGTCTCCTCCCAGAATCTTTTCGCTTTCCCGGATGAGCCGATTGGAGACCCGTTCCAGAGTCACCCGGTCGGGGCCCACCGAGACCGCTCCGAGCCGGGCCCTCCGGTGCAGATTCTGGTAGTCGATCTCGGCCACGGAGAAGTTGAGGCGGGCACGCAGGCGGTCCGCCGTCTTGCGGACCACGTTCCGCTTCTCCTTGAGAGACCGGCTGTAGGGGAGGTAGATCTCAAGCGAACAGAAAACGATGGGCATCGTGGGCGTGCGGGAGTCTCTGCTAAACGAGTTGGGGCGCCACCGTTTCCTTCACGAAGGCTTCGATCACGTCTCCGACCTTGATGTCCTGGTAGTTGGCGATGGAGATGCCGCACTCGTACCCGCTCCTGACCTCGTTGACGTCCTCCTTGAAACGCCGCAATGAGGCGGTCCGGCCTTCGTGAATGACGGCGCCGTCCCGAACCAGTCGAATCATGGAGTTGCGGGAAACCGATCCATCCCGAACGAAGCAACCGGCGATGGTTCCGAACTTGGCCACGCGAAAGGTGTCGCGCACTTCCACCCGGCCCACCAACCGCTCGCGAATGGTGGGTTCCAGAAGACCGAGCATGGCATGCTGGATTTCTTCGATCAGCTCGTAGATGACCGTGTACATGCGAAGCTCGACCTGCTCCCGCTCGGCGGTCATCTGGGCGTTGCGTTCGGGACGGACGTTGAAACCCACCACCAGGGCATTGGAGGCGGCGGCCAGCAAGACATCCGATTCGGAAATGGCTCCGACTCCGCTGTGGACGATCTTGATCCGGACCTTCTCTCCGCTCAGTTTCCGAAGCGATCCTTCCAGGACCTCGACCGATCCCCGCCCGTCGGCCTTGAGGACCAGGTCGAGCTCCTTGACTTCCCGGGGTCCCATCCGGGCGAAGAGCTGTTCCAGACCCACCGGCCCCGATCTGGCCAGATCCTTCCGGCGCTGCTCCTGACTCCTCTGCTGCGAGATTTCCCGTGCTTTGGCGGCGCTCGCCAACACCTGGAAGGAGTCTCCCGCCTGGGGAAGATCGTGCAGCCCCAGGACCTCGACGGCGGAACTGGGTCCGGCCTCCACAACCGGCCGTCCCCGGTCGTCGAACATGGCGCGTACCTTGCCGTAAGCCGTGCCCGCAACGAAGGAGTCCCCCACCCGGAGGGTCCCGTCCTGCACCAGCGCCGTCGCCACCGGACCTCGTCCCCGATCCAGTTGAGCTTCCAACACCACCGCCACGGCCGGCTTCTGGGGGTTGGCGTTTCTCTCCGTCAGATCCGCCACCAGGAGGATCATCTCGAGCAACAGGTCCAGGTTGGTGTGGGCCAAGGCGGACACCTCGACCATGATCGTGTCCCCGCCCCAATCCTCGGGAGTGAGTCCGCGGTCCGCCAACTGCTGCTTGACCCGGTCCGGCCTGGCGTCGGGACGGTCCATCTTGTTGACGGCCACGACGATGGGAACATCGGCGGCTTTGGCGTGGTCGATGGCCTCGAGCGTCTGCGGCATGACGCCATCGTCCGCGGCGACGACCAGGACCACCACGTCGGTCACCTGGGCGCCGCGGGCCCGCATCAGGGTGAAGGCTTCGTGGCCCGGCGTGTCCAGAAAGACGATCTTGCTGCCGTCGATGGAGACATGGTAGGCCCCGATGTGCTGCGTGATCCCCCCCGCTTCGGATTCGGCCACGCGCGATTCTCGAACGGCGTCCAGAAGCGAGGTCTTCCCGTGGTCGACATGGCCCATGACGGTGACGACCGGGGCCCGCGCCTGAACGTCCTCCGGACGTTCGACGACCTGCTCCTCCTGGACCAGGGCCTCCTGCTCGGAAACGAACTCGACCTGAATCTCGAAGAGGTCGCACAACTGCTGGATCGTGTCGCGGTCCAGACTCCGATTGATGGTTGCCATCACACCCCGGGAGAAGAGCTCCTTGATGAGCACCTTGCTCTTGACGCCCAACTTCTCGCTCAAATCCCTCACGGTCACCGAATCGCTGACCGTGATCACGGTGGGACCTTCGGGCTCTTTCACAACCTCGACAGGCTGGGGTTCCGTCTCCGGGGCTTCGGCGGCCGGAGCCTCGGCCTCCTCGGCGGGCGCGGCCTCGACGGCCTCCTCCGGCAGTTCGGGAGCGGGAGGTTCTACAGGAGCGGGCTCCACCACATCTTCGGTCGCCGGAGGCACGGATACCGGTGGTGGAGCGACCGGCGGGGCTCCGCCCGGCGGCACCAGGGGAAGGCTGGTGGAAGCGACCGGCGCTTGCGTGGAAAGGACCATTCGCTGTGCCTGTTCCAGGAGCTCCGCCGAAATCTGGGCCTCGACCTTTTCGATGATGGGCTCGTCTTCGATGGTGACTTCGGTCTTCTCCCCGATCTCCTCCGGCGGTTCGGTCACGATCCTTCGATAGTTCCCCGTCCCTTTTCGGGGCTTCAGCGATCCCATGAGGAACGGGCTGTCGACCGTCTCCGCCGAAGGCGACGCGGCTTTCCTGGGCTGGCCCAACTGCTTGATGGTCTTGCGAGGCTTGGCCGCCGGCCGTTTCCTGACCTTCGCCTTGACGGACCGGGCCTGCTCCTCCTGCGCCGTGTCGATGACGAGTTGCAGGCGCCGTCGGATTCGATTGGCGATGTCAAAGTCCACCGGAGTTTCGGGTGAAGGCACCCAGACCCCGATCTTCTTGAGCTCCGAGATGACGGCCGTACTCCGCATCTCGAATTCCGAAGCCAGTTCGTTGACTCTCACCTGTTCCATAACCGTCTTGATGCTTCCTGTGAGCCTGCGCGGCAGAAATCAATCTACCGCGAAAGCGTAGAATCGGTCCATAACGGCTTTCATGACCATCATGGCAGTGGTTCAGACCAACTCGGCCTCGGCTTCCCCGGCAGTTTCCGCAGCCGCGCCCTGCGCCTGATTCTGGACCCAAGCCTCAGCCAGGGCAAGGATCTTCAGGGCCGACGCTTCGCCGATCATGGGGATGGCCGTCAAGTCCTCGACCGTTCGTTTCGAAAGTTCCTCGATAGTTTGCACACCGGCTTCCTCGAGTCGAATTCGAGTCTTCTCACCCAGACCCTCCAGCTCCTCCAGGCCCGCCCGTGCGGCCCGCTCAGCCAGTTCGGCCTGTACGGCCAACTGTTCCATCTGGGCCAGGATCTCCCGCTTCTTGTCCTCCTCGCTCTTGATGTTGATTTCCCAACCCAGCAGCTTGGAACCCAGACGAACATTCTGTCCCTTCCTGCCGATGGCCAGAGACAGTTGATCCTCCGGGACGATGACCTCCAGAACCTTGTCCAGCGGATCCTGGACCAGGACCTTGGATATCCGCGCGGGGTTCAAGGCGTTGATGGTGTACTCGACGATGTCGTCCGAGTACTGGATGATGTCGATCTTCTCTCCGCGCAATTCCCGGATCACCGCGTTGATCCGGCTGCCTCTCATGCCGACGCAGGCACCCACCGGGTCCACGTTGTCGTCCCGGCTCGACACCGCCACCTTGGCCCGTTCACCCGCTTCCCGAACCGCATTCTTGATGATGACCGTGTGGTCGTAGACTTCGGGAATCTCGGCCTCGAACAGACGGATCAGGAGGCTGGGGTCGCCCCGGGAGACCACGATCTGGGGACCCTTGGAGAGCCGGTGCACCTTGATGATGACCGCTCGCACCCGATCCCCCATGCGGTATTCCTCGGTGCGGGCCTGCTCGTTGTACGGGAGCACGGCCTCGGTCCGGCCGATGTCCAGCACGATGTTGCCCCCCTCGTAGCGCCGCACGATTCCGTGGACCACCTGTCCGATCTGGCCCGAGTACTCCTCGAAGACGTTCTCCCGTTCCGCTTCCCGAACCTTCTGGAAAATGACCTGCTTGGCCGTCTGGGCGGCGATACGCCCCAACTCCAGGGGAGGTTTGGGGATCTCCAGGTAATCCCCCACTTCGAAGCTGTCGTCGTACTGCAAGGCCTCGGACAGAGCCATCTCCGTCTCCGCTTCCTCCACTTCCTCCACGATGCGCTTGACGGCAAACACTTCGATGGTGCCGGTCACCGGGTCGTAACGCGCCTGCAGTTCCTCCTCGGTCCTGAAGTGCTTCCTGGCGGCGGCGGCCATGGCGTCCTCAAGGGCTTCGTAGATGACCTTGGATTCGACGCCTTTTTCCCGGCTGAGCTGTTCGACGCTCTGACTGAGGGCATTCGACATGCTTAGCTATATCCTCACTGTTGCCGCCCGTTGCGGCCGATTCTACTTCCTGAACGAGTCGGCGAACCGGTAGACCAGGTTGGCCTTGGCGATCATCCCGAAGGGGATCCGGTACGTCTTGTCCTGGCAGTTCAACTGCACGACGCCGTCACTGAGGTCGTGGATAAAACCGGTGAACTTGCGCCGGCTGTCGATCTTCTCCCGCGTGACCAGACGAACCTCCCGTCCCGAAAACCGCAAGTAATCCTCCACGCGGAAGAGAGGGCGGTCCAGACCGGGAGAAGACACCTCCAACACGTACCGGGCGGGGATCAGATCCTCCACGTCCAGGAGCACCCCCGCCTGCCGGCTGACGGTCTGACAATCCTCCAACGTAACGCCTCCAGGCTTGTCGATATAGACTCTCAACAACGGACTCCGCCGGCGGCCAAGGTACTGCACGTGAACCAGTTCCAGGCCCTGTTCCTCAACGGCCCCCCGCAGCAGGAATTCAACCTTCTCAGCCACTTCCGACATGGTCGCATCCTGAAGCGATCTTGCTGTCTCCGGACTGCCGAACGAGGTGAATCGACCCCTTCCGAACTCCGGACAAAATTCGCCGCAGTCCTCTAGAATATAGCCGAGCCCCAGATACAGTTCAACGGACGGTGGAGATTTGAACCGGGCCCAATTCCTCGAGTTCGGGCTTGAGTTCAGCGGCGGGACCACCGACGACCAGCAGCGAAGAGTCTTGTGAGAGGTACTCCATGAGGAGCGTGCGAAAGTCTTCGGGCGTCACCCGCCGCAGGCGGAGTCCGTAGTTCACGATGTAGGTGACACCCAGATCGTAGAGGCTGGTGTCCAGCAGGCGGGTCAGGCGCCCCACCGGATCTTCCAACCGGTTGCGGAATTCAAGATAGGCCAGGCTTCTCGCTTCCTCCATCAGAGACGAGTCCACCTCGCCCTTCCGAAGTCCGCTCATGGTCTGAAGAAACTCCTTCAGATAAGGCATCAGCCGATCCGAGGAGGTCCTGAGACTCAGTTGGAGGTATCCCGGCATTCGAAAGGCCTTCACCCGGGAGGAGGCCTGGATCTGCTGCTCGGCCTCCACCACCCGGGCCAACCCGGGCAAGGAGAGGGTGAGATATTCCTCCAGCATCTTGAGGGCGTAGAAATCTCTGCTGCCCATCTCGACGCCCAGCCTGCCCCAGCGAAAGAGGGCCTCGTCCCCGGGCAGGTCCTGCAACAGAATCCGCCAACCCTGTCCGGCCGGAGCCCGGCGAAACGTGAACGGGGCCGCCTCGGCCCGGATCCAGACGCCCCAGCGGCGGCTCAGTTCGCGGAACAGGTCCTGCGGCTCGGCTGACGTGTGCAGGGCGAGCCGGGCCTGGTTGGGAAGAAAGAGCTTCCGGTACTGGATCTTGACGTCTCTCAGTTCCAGGTTGTTCAGCGTCTCCACCGTTCCCAGAACGCCGTGTCCGTACGGATTCGGTCCGAAAAGATGGGCCAGAAACGCTTTCTGGGTGACCACTTCGGGTCTGTTCAACTGGTTCCGGACCTCTTCCAGTTGCTGCGCCCGCAGCCGCTCGAAGGTCTCCTCCCGAAAAAAGGGACGCACCACGATCTCCCCGAGCAGGCCCAGGACCGCGGCGAGATTCCCTTCCGGGGCGTTTCCATAGAGGTAGATGGCATCCCAGACGACCTGGAATTCCAGCTCGGCATCGAGGCTTTCGAGCTGCCGTCGAATCAGGTCTCCGGAGCGGATCTCGGTCTCTTCCAGCAACATCCGGGTGGTGAGATGGGTGATGCCCCACTTGTCCACCGGATCGAATGCGGCCCCGTTCTCGATCATGAGACGGAAAGACCGGCGCGAAGGGCCGGGCGGCAGAATCAGCAACTCCATCCCGTTCAGGAGGGACTTCCGCTCGAACGAAGGCACGGTCAATTTCGCCAGCTTGACCGTCGGTGCGCCAGGAGCGG
Source organism: Acidobacteriota bacterium (assembly GCA_022827025.1). Taxonomy (GTDB): domain Bacteria; phylum Acidobacteriota; class UBA6911; order RPQK01; family JAJDTT01; genus JAJDTT01. The sequence continues at coordinate 23,454 of JAJDTT010000024.1, read as the reverse complement.
ACGCTATAATCATGGCGATGACGGCGGCCAGAATCGGAAGCGCCCGGATCTCCCGACCAGGACGGGAGCCGGAATGCTGGAATGGACTCCTCATGAACCGGACCATTGTATCAGTGTCCCGCGAGCCCGGCGCAAAAGAGATCGCGGGATTTCCGGTTGCCGGAAGGAGGGGCGTCCCCGGAGGGAACCGATCTTGAAGGGACAAGCCGCCGGCTTCCCGGTTCCTCCGGTCCATCGGCACCGCCTCGACAACGGTCTGACCCTGCTGGTGCGCCCGGACCACACGAGTCCTGTCGTCACCACCATGATCTGCTACCGGGTGGGGTCCAGAGTGGAGGCTCCGGGCCGGACCGGCGTTTCCCATTTCCTGGAACACATGATGTTCAAGGGCACCGGACGCTTCGGCCCCGGGGAGATCGATCGGATCACGGCGCTTCATGGGGGCTCCAACAACGCCTTCACCACGCAGGACTATACCGCCTACTTCTTCAGCTTCGCCTCCGACCGATGGGTCTGCGCTCTGGAAATCGAGGCCGACCGGATGTCGAACAGTCGTTTCGACCCCCGGCAGTTCGAACTGGAGCGGCAGGTGATCCTGGAGGAATCCAGGATGGAACAGGATCATCCCTGGGGAGCACTGCGCCGTTCGGTGGAGTTGAAGGCCTTCGAGAGGCACCCGTACCGCTTCCCCGTCATCGGATTGAGCCGGGACATCCAGGCCCTGACCGTGGAACAGATGGCGGAACACTACCGCCGGTACTACGTTCCCGGGAACGCCGTGCTGGCCGTCGCCGGCGACACGGACCCGGATTTCACTCTCCGGACCGTGGAACGGCTCTTCCGGCAGACGGCCACCGGTCTTCCGCCGCCCCTGCGTCCGCCCCGGGAGGCGCCGGACAGCGGCCGGGTCAGGATCAACGTCCGGCGGCGGAGCCGGGTGCCCCGAATGTTGGTGGCCCTGCCCGCCCCCTCCATCCATCAGCGTGATCACGACGCCTTTCAGATCCTGGACCGGGCGCTCTCCGAGGGCCGGCTGTCGCGCCTCTACAGGAAGTTCGTCGAAGAGACGCAACTGGCGTCCCTGGTCCATACCGAGCTGGGCGACACCTTCGACCCCTACCTCCTGCTGATCCGGCTGGAGTTGCGCGAGGACGCCGACCTGCAACGGACCGAGGAACTTCTGGTCCGCGAACTCCTGCAACTGTGCACCGAACCGCTGACCCGGGAGGAGCTGATCCGGGCCAAGAACCAGTGCATCAACCAGTTTCTGTTCGAACTGGAAACGACCTTCGACCAATGCCTGCAACTGGCCTCGATGGAAGCGCTGCAGCGCCCGGGGTACTGGAACGACTACGTGGCGCGAATCTCCAGGCTGACCGCCGAGGAGGTCATGGCGGCCGCGGCCGAACACTGGTCCGGGCGGCGCTGGACGGTCGGCATCGTGGAGACCGGATAGCCGCGCGGCGCCGGCGGACGGGAGGTTTCGAAAATGGTCTTGGACGGGTTCCGGCGACGGGTCTGGGACAACGGACTGGTCCTCCTCACCTGTCGAAACGACCGTCTTCCCGTGGTCTCGGTCAACGCCTTCATCCTCTCCGGCACCGACCAGAATCCGCTTGCGCAGCCGGGACTGGCGGCTCTTGCTTCACGGATGTTGGAGGAAGGGACGGCCAGGTACCGGGCCGACGACATCTCCCGCCTGGTGGAAGACGCGGGCGGGAACCTCTCCACCTTCTGCCAACCTGAATTGACCGGGATTTCGCTTCATCTCAGGGACCGTGATCTGCCGGAAGGACTCGATCTGCTGGCCCAGATGCTCTCCCGCCCCACCTTCCCCAGGCAACGATTCGGTCTGGAGCGGGAGAAGGCTCTGACCCGGTTGGAGGCGCTGGAGGACGATCCGCAGGTGGTGGTGAGCAACCTGTTGAACCGCGAGATCTACCAGGGCGGTCCGCTGCAGTTCCCGAGCCTGGGCACCACGGCGTCGGTCAAGCGGCTCCGGATCGAGGACGTTCGAGAGTTTCACCGCCTGCGATATGCTCCGGAGAACACGATTCTGGTGGTTGTGGGCGACTTCGGAAACGCCCGCGTTGCGGATCTGGTGGACAGATGCCTGGGTTCGTGGCGAAACGGCCGATACCGGAGGAGCCGGCCTCCGGCACCCCGCCGCCAACGCGCGCCCCGGCTGCGACAGCGGGTCCTGGAGGGCCGGGAACAGGTCCACGTCTGTCTGGGTCACCTGGGCGTGACCCGGGACGACCCGGATTTTTACGCGCTCCAGGTGATGGACGCCGTCCTGGGCAGCGGACCGGGGTTCAGCAGCCGGATTCCCCGGGAGCTCAGGGACGGCCGGGGCCTCGCCTACACTACCTACAGCGACCTCACCGGGTCGGCCGGCCGCTATCCGGGTCGGTTTCTGGCCTACATCTGCACCTCGCCGGCGAATCGCGAGGCCGCCGTGAATGGGCTCCTGGGGGAGGTCGAGAGTCTCATCGAATATGGACCCACGGAAAAGGAACTGGTATTGGCGCAGAACTACCTGACCGGCAGCTTCGTTTTCGGCTTTCAGTCCAACGCCCACGTGGCCCGGTTTCTGATCAGGGCGGAACTCTTCGGACTGGACCCGGACTTCATCCGCCTGTATCCGAAATGGATCCGCGCGGTCGATGCGGAGGAGGTGAGGCGAGTTGCCCGCCTTCATTTGGATACGGTAAACTTCACCACAATCATCGCTGGACCTGAGTATGCCTGCATTCGCTGAAAGGGACCCCTTCAAGACTCCATCCCGCCTGCTGTTCCTGTTCTTGGGGCTTCTGGTCCTGGCGGGAGCCTCCTGCGGCAAGAAACGGGTTCCCATCTTTCCTCCCGCCGCCGAAAACGCCGGTTCCGGCGCTGACAGGACCGGGGTCGACGCGGCTGAGCCGCCCGTTGCTTCGGCGCCCGGCCTGGAGATTCAAGTCGAGCCGCCGGTGATCCGAAGGGGGGACTCGGCCCTGTTGTCCTGGGAGTCTCGAGACGCTGACGAAGTGCGGATCGATCAGGGCATCGGAGTGGTCGATCCCTCCGGACGAATCAAGCTCTTTCCCGAAGAAACGACCTCCTACCGGCTGAGCGCCACCGGACCGGGGGGCACGGTGGAGCGCCTGGCGACGATCGAGGTTTCGGCGGACCGGAGCGGAGCGATCCGCCAGGAAGATCTCTTCCCGCCGGCCCTGGACGATGAAATCCCGCTCACGGTCGAGCCCGTATTCTTCGGCTTCGACAGCAGCGTGCTCGACGCCCAGAATATGGACACCCTGGAGGCCAACGCCCGCTGGTTTTCCCAGCCTGAAAACGCTCAGGTCCGGTTCGTCCTGGAAGGGCATTGCGACGAGCGCGGCACCGACGAATACAATCTGGCCCTGGCCGACAGGAGGGCCCAGGTGGTGCGCCAGTTTCTGGTGGACGCGGGCGTCGGCCCCGACCGCATGACCACCATCGCCCTGGGAGAGGAACGGCCTTTCGACACCGGCCGGTCGGAAGAGGCCTGGGCCTCGAACCGGAGAGTTCATTTCGTTCTGATCCAGGAGCAGGAGTAGACCGACCATGTTTCAGACCACCGCCGCCGCCCGGACGAAAGAGCATTGGAAGATCCTGATTCCCGTCGGGTTGGCAGCCGTCCTGCTGGCGGGCGTGGTCATCTTCATGCACGATCCCAAGCCCCAGGCGCGGGAGGAGTTGACCGGAGTGCTCCGGGACGGGGATTCGGACTACGGCTGGTATCGGGAACACGTCAGCCTGACCCGGCCCCGCCTCCAGATGGCCAAGAACATCGCCGGCAACCGAATGGCCGTTTTTTCGGCCACCATCGAGAACCAGGGAGAGCGGGCGCTGGACGTGGTCGAGATGAAGATGGTCTTCTTCAACTACGATGAGCCGGTCTGGGAAACCACCCGGACTCCGATTCGGCCGGGCGCCTACACGGCCCCGATCCAGCCCATGAAGAACCGGAGCTTCACGCTCTACATCCAGGACCTGCCCCGGGGGTGGATGTCCACCCGCGCCGAGATGGACATCAACGGGTTCCGGTTCACCGCGCCGCAGTAACGGCCAAGCTGCGGCCCAGGCGCTTCTCGTCCGGCGGCGCCTGGGCAAACACCTTGCTCCAGACCCCCGGACGCTCCATGCACAGGTAGACGGGAGTCCTGGGGCTGCGAGCCCTGACCCACTCCACGGCCGAACGGTACATCCGCACCCGAATCGGCCAGAAGTACCGGAGCTTGCCGTCCGGGACCGGGACCAGCTCTCCCAGCGGGAGTCCGCTTCGGGGGAATCGGGACCTCATGAATGCCTTCAGCCCGGCACTCAGGCGCAGGCTGCCCAGGGAAATCCAGGCAACCGACCGGGACGGCAACCGGCGGAAGATCTCGTCGACCAGGTCCTCATAGTCCCCCTGCCAGCCCGGGTAATGGATCATGGGGTCCAGATGGAACCCGACCCGGTACCCCTCGGCAACGCAACGTTCCGCCGCCCGGAGCCGCCGTTCGATGCTCGCCGTGCGATGTTCGTCGCTTTCCTGGACCGCTCTGGGGTTGATGGACCACGACACTACGGTCCGTCCGCCATGGTCCAGCCCCATCAGGTTTTCGACGCAGTCCGACTTGGTCTTGAATTCCAGGATCGCGTTGCCGTAGCGGGAGAAGAACTCCACCAGGGGAACCGAGTAGCGGGTCAGCGAATCCAGGGCCAGGCTGTCGGCCAGCTCTCCGGTTCCCACCCGGAAGGGAGTCGAGGGATGGGATTCGAAGCGTGCCTCGAGCTCCTGCAACAGGTCGGGATAGTTGGCGTAGACGACCAGGTGGGGGAAGTTGAGATGGGTCTGGAGATAGCAGTAGCTGCACTCCATGTGGCAGTTGCTGGCGTAATTGACGACGAAGTAGTTGCAACAGACGTTCCGCTCTCCCCGTGACCGGCCGGCCGGACAATCCTTGAAGAAGCGTCCCTTGTGCCGGGCCAACACCAGAGATCTCTTGGCCGCCGCCAGGGACGGACCCGCGCGGCGGGATGCGGACAACAGGGTGCGGGAATCTTCGAGCCATTCGACCGGCGTGGCGGGAAGCCGGCGCAGCACGTTCCGGGTGATCCACGAGTCCGCCACGCCGCGCTCCACGTAAATCTTGTCCGGTGTATACGCAACCATGGCATCGGCCTCCGCCCGCCCCTTCCGCCGGCGGGGGGGGGACGGACTACAGCTTATCAGTCCCGTGCCAGGAGGGGCGACATCCCTGTCGCCCATGGGAGCGGGCGTCTTTCCAGGCGCCCGGAGGGGCGTGTTTCACGCGCCCCTCTTAAAAGACGCTTTGCGGAGGGGGGACCACCATCCCCCCTAAACCCCCTGGGACGGCGCCTGGAAGGCGCCGCTCCCGGATCGGCGCCGAGGACGACGCCGCTCCGCCGCTTCTCAGTTTCGTCATGAACCGTCACAACAGCTCGAAGATCCGGCCCAGCTCGGCGCGGCCGCCCATCTCCTCGAGCCTGCCCACCAGGTGCCGAAACTCGGCCTGGTTGCGGCAGGAGAACGAGACCGAGAGCTGATCGCCCTCGAAATAGGGCGGAACCTGCAAGCGGATCTGGGGAGGGATCTTGAGGCCTCCCTTCAACCGGCGGTAGCGGTCCTGATGGCGGGACAGGCGGGGCCGGCGCAGTCGATGGAGGCAGTCCAGAATTCGGCGAAAACGCAGGGGGCGGACCGTCCCGGCGTCCTCATCCGCCTCACTGGCGCCCGACGCCTGCCAGACCCGGTCCAGCCCTCCGGACCCGCGCCGGCGCTCGGAAGACCTGAGATCGTCCAGCAGGCCGAACAGTTCCCGCTGCCGGTTCCGGCCCGGTTCATACCGTTTCAGGAGTCCCAGGAACAATTCCCGTTCCGCGACCCTCCAGGCCGCCAGGCGGAAGGCGGTTTCCGGGTCCAGGGATCGGTGAACGGCGCGCTGCAACGCTTCGTCGAGGCGTCCGAGCCGGAGCAGGACGCGGAGACGGTGGCGGCTGGGCGGCGCGTTCAGGAGCGGCAGGTACCGGTCGATGAGGGATTCCTCCTCGACTCCGAACTGCGCCCGGAGCTTGACCAGAGCCCGCGCCCGCTCCAGGTCGTGAAGCGGGCCGGTGACCTTCTCGGCCAGCGCGCAGTCGAAGAGTTGCAGGTCGGAGGCCCGAGTCCAGACCAACGCCGGCACCTTGCGAAACCCGTACTCCCGAGCGGCGCGGTAGCGGCGGAACCCCATGGCGATTCTCAGCTTGCCGGCCGGAGCCGGCTGCAGGTGCAGGGGCGTGACCACGCCCATGCACCGGATGGACGCCGCCAACCGGTCCATGGGAAACCAACGGGGAGTGATGGCCAGGGTTTCGTCCGAGCCGTCGATACGGGCCAGTTCCACGATTTCCAGGGCGGGAAGCGGTTCCGGGAGACTCATGACAAGCATCTTTCCTGGAAGTGACCGAACGGCCGGCGATCATGCCCTGGAAGGACGCTTCGACGGCTCAAAGGAGATTGCACGCGGGACGAGGCTTGTGGTAGTGTCGCTCCCACTTGCTTCAAACTCAACCTTATTACACTGCATGAGGAGGGTACAGCAATTGATGACATTCAAAGCACGCCGAAAGGGTCTGCGGGTCGGATTGGCTTTGGTCATGACGGCCTTGGTATTGAGCCCCCTGACGGGACAACAGAAGGTCCCTTACAGCATCCAGGACTACCAGGTCTACAAGGCGGCCATTGACCAACCCGAACTGGGTAAGCGCGAGGACGCCATCATCGGCTTCATGAAGGCCAAGCCCTCTTCGAAGCTGAGTGAGTATGCCCTGGGCAACTACGTGAAGTTGCTGCAGGAGTACCAGACCAAGGGCAACCATCGGAAGGTGGTATCGGCCGGCGAGAAACTTCTGGCCCTGAAACCGAACGAGCCCAACGCGCTGAGGATGGTCACCTATGCCGCATTCCAGAGCCGGCAGCTTCAGAAGGCGGCCCAATACGGCGAGAAATTCTACGCCAAGATGCCGTCCGCCGGACTCGCCTACATTCTGGCCATGTCCTACGGGACCAAGAACCAGGCCAAGTACATCTCATACGGCGAGAAGGCGGTGGCCGGGCTCAAGCCCGCGGAGACCTTCCAGATCGTGGCCGAGCTGACCAATATCTACGTGGCCAAGAAGCAGTGGAAGAGGGCCTCCGAGTATGGCCGGAAGACCATCCGGGCCTTCGGCGCGATCAAGAAACCGCAGGGCACCTCCCAGGCGGAATGGGACAAATACGTCAAGATGCAGACGGCCATTGCCCACGGCGCCGTGGGCCGCAACGCCGCCGAGTCCAGGAACTGGGGAGGCGCCATCTCCAGCTACAGCCGGGCCCTGCGCGCCACTTCCTCGCGGGGACTGCGGGGAGAAGCCTACTTCTATATCGGGATGGGCCGATGGCAGCAGAATCGGATCGATGACGCCATGAAGGCCTTCGCCCGCGGTTCCGTCCAACGGGGCGCGCCGCATGCCAAGCATTGCCGCAAGCACCTGGAACAGCTCTACAAGTCCACCCACAACGACTCCCTCGCCGGAATCGAAGAGTTCGTCGAGCGGGTCAGCTGAGTCTTCCAGTCTGCCGACAGCAGATTCACCCCAAGGGCCGGGAGGGCAAGCCCCTTTCCCGGCCCTTTGTTTACATCCCTTATCCAAGCAGCCCATAGCCCACCTGCTTCCGCCCGCGACGCCGTCTTCATCCGGGTTTCATGGACGAATACCTCAATACTCTGAATGACCGGCAAAAGCTGGCCGTCACCACCACCGATGGTCCCATGCTCGTGGTGGCCGGCGCCGGAAGCGGAAAGACACGGGTCATCACCTGCAAGATCGCCCACCTGATCCACCGGGGGAGATGCCATCCCGGAGAGGTCCTGGGGGTCACCTTCACCAACAAGGCGGCCCAGGAAATGCGTCTCCGGGTGGAGGGTCTGCTGCAGGGACTGGACCGGGTCCCGACTCTGTCGACCTTTCATTCCTTCTGCGTCCGGGTCCTGCGGCGGCATGCCGAACACCTGGGGTATGGGCGAGACTTCTCCATCTGCGACACGGACGATCAGAACGCCATCCTCAAGAAGATCTGCGCGGACGCGGGCATCGGTTCGCCGGTGCCCCGGGTCCGAAGCCTCATCAGCAAGCGGAAAAACCGGAGCCGGAGACGAGTCTACGATTCCGACTACGACTTCGACCCCTTCGACCACGAGGGGCTGGAGCCGGTGATGGCGCAATATCAGGCGCATCTGGAGAAGTCCAACGCCATGGACTTCGACGACCTGATACTGCTCACCGACCGGTTGTTTCGGGAACGGCCCGAGATCCGGGAGGCCTGGTCGAACCGCTACCGGTATCTCCTCATCGACGAATACCAGGACACCAACTCCAGTCAATACGCCCTGGTGCGGCATCTGACCTCGACCCACCGGAACGTGACCGCCGTGGGTGACGAGGATCAGTCCATCTACGCCTTTCGGGGAGCCGACGTCGGCAACATCCTCAGCTTCGAGGAGGACTTTCCCGGAGCCGTCGTGGTCAAGCTGGAGCAGAACTACCGTTCCCGTCAGAGCATCCTGGACGCCGCCATGGCGGTCGTCTCCCACAACTCCGAGAGAAAGCCGAAACGGCTCTGGACGGAGAATCCCCGCGGAGAGCCGGTCGAGGTCCACTCGGCGGAGAGCTCTCACGCGGAATCCCTGTTCGTTTGCCGGAGGATCGAACGCTACCTTCAACAGGGAGAGACGGGGATCGGCGTCCTGTATCGCATCAACTTCCTGTCCCGGCAGTTCGAGGATACTTTGAACCGCTTCGGAATCCCTTACCGTCTGGTAGGAGGGGTGAGCTTCTACAAGCGGAAAGAGGTCCGGGACGCCCTCGCCTTCCTGAGGGTCGCCCGCAATCCCAGGGACAACCTGGCGCTGGAGCGGATCATCAACACTCCGCCAAGAGGCATCGGAGCCAAGAGCCTGGCCCGCCTCCGCCTGGGCGCGGCGCGAGGCGGCGACTCGCTCTGGGACGCCGTTTGCCGGGACGCCGAACAGGAGGATGCGCCCCGCAGGTTGCGGAACGTCCTGGAACGTTTCGTGGCGCTGGTCGGTCAGTGGCGGCAGTGGATCGACCAGGAGCAGCCCCTTCACCTCGTCGTGGAGCAGATCCTGCATTCCAGTGGATATGCCCGGACCCTGGAAAGAGAAGAGTCGGAGGAGGCCAAAAACCGGCTTTTGAACCTGCAGGAACTGCTGGGCGCGGCCCGCGACCATGAGGATTCCGGCCGGAGCCTCCAGGAATTCCTGGACGAGACCGCGCTCCGATCGGAAACGGACGATTACGACGAGGCGGCCCCGGTCACGCTGATGACGCTTCACAACGCCAAGGGACTCGAGTTTCCCGTCGTCTTCGTGGTCGGAATGGAGGAGAAGCTGCTGCCCCACACGCGATCCCTTGCGGAGGGAAACCTGGAAGAAGAACGGCGGCTGTGCTACGTGGGCATGACCCGGGCCCGGAAGCGCCTGATCCTCACCCTGGCCCGCACCCGGAGGATGTGGGGAGGAGACGTGGAGGAGCGCCGCCAGGCGAGCAGCTTCCTGTCCGAGATCCCCCATCGCCTGGTGCGTTACTCCGGACCGGACTGGTCTCAGGCCCAGCTCTGGGGCACCGGTCACTCCGCAGGACGGTCCGGGGTCCGGCGCTCGAAGTCGGGTCGCAAGGCAGGTGGCACCGGAAGCGGGAGCTTCGCCCCGGGCGCCAGAGTCGAGCATCCCGATTACGGGCACGGAACCGTCCTGCAGGTCCAGAACACCCGGCACGATCTCAAGTTGACCGTCTCGTTCTCCGGACGGGGGATCAAGAAGTTCTACCAGAGATACGCGAGGGTCAGACTCGTCTGACCGGGGCGGTCCGCGAGTCCGGCGCCGGGGCCGGAGAATCGCATTGAGAATGTGAACCCCGGCCGGAGCGCCAGCGTATAACCTTACGAAAGAACCGACAGAAGATCACGATTCGAATTCGAGCGGAGGACAAGAAGCATGACCTTGCGAAACACCCTTTTCCGATACCGGACCGGTGTCGGTTTTCTCGCCGTCCTGGCCGCTCTGGTCCTGGGCATCGCCATCGGAACCGTGCTCGTTCTGGACGGCGTCTCCAGCACGGAGAAAGAGTCGAAATCCCGGCTGACGACTCCTGAGGGACGGGGAAAACCGCTTGCCGCGGCCGACGCGGGCAGCTTGACGGAAGGCTTCACCCGGGTGGCCGAGTCGGTGGAGGCGGCGGTGGTCAACATCAACACCACCTCCATCGTCAACATGGAGCGGCGCCAGAGGGAGTTGCGGGAGTTCTTCGGAGACAACCTCTGGAACCGCATGCCCAGGGGACCCGCCCGGCGGACCAGCCTGGGCTCGGGGGTGATCGTCGACAGCCAGGGATACATCCTCTCCAACCATCACGTGATCGCGCCGGTCGAGGAGGCCGTCGGGCGGCGAGTGGCCGACAAGATCTCCGTGACCCTCCATTCGGGGGAGACCCACACCGCCGAGGTCGTGGGCGTCGATCACGAGTCGGACCTGGCCGTGATCAAGATCGAGGCTCCCGGACCTCTGCCCTTCGTCCCGGTGGGCGATGCCACCGACCTTCGGATCGGCGAGTGGGTGCTGGCCATCGGCAATCCGTTCGGCGTCGGCAAGACCATCACCGCGGGAATCGTCTCGGCGACGGCGCGCGTCATCGGCGGTCCGGTCATGAGCGCTGCGTTCGGGGACTTCATTCAGACCGACGCCGCCATCAATCCGGGCAACAGCGGCGGCCCCCTGGTGAACATGTCGGGTGAAGTGGTGGGAATCAACACGCTCATCGTCTCCGGTTCCCGGGGATCGCAGGGGGTGGGTTTCGCCATCCCTTCCACGGTCTTCGTCAACTCCTACAACCAGCTCGTGAGCAAGGGAAAGATCGAACGGGGCTGGATGGGGATCTCCATGAACGACCGGCCCTTGAACCCGGAGATGGCCGAGTATTTCGGAGTGGCCGGCGAAGACCCGAAGGGGATCAAGGACGGCGACGGCGTGTTGGTCACGCAACTGGTGGACGAACGAGGCGAGCCGAACCAGACCGGACCGGCATACGATGCGGGAATCCGGGAAGAGGACGTGATCGTGAAGCTGGGCGACCAGGAGGTGGAAAACAACTTCGACCTGCGGGTGACCGTGGCCAACACTCCTCCCGGGGATGCGCTTCCGGTGGTCGTGGTTCGCCGGGGCGAAGTGAAGAACTTCTCGGTGATGCTGGCGGAACGCACCATGGAGGCCCAGGAACGGTCGGAGGCCGGAGGGCTCTCCTTCGAAGAGGAGGAGGAGGACCAGGAGAAACGGCGCAAGGAGATCGGACTGCGGTGGCGCACCCTCAATCCCCGGGATTCGGACCAGTTGGGCCTGGACGAGGAGGGTGGGGTCTTCATCACCGAAATCTGGCCCGGCAGTCTCGGCGACGAGGCGGGGCTGAGGCGTTTCGACATCATCACCCACGTGAACGGAGATCCGGTGCAGACCGACCGCGAGTTCAAGGAGACCATCGACAGCATCGAGGCGGACCAGGCCATCATCCTCCGGGTCATCAGCATCAATCAGAACCGAAGACCATCGGTGCGTTACGTCTCGTTTCGCAAGCCCTGAGGACCCCGACCGGCATCGTGGCCTCCCAAGACTGGTTCTGCGTGCTGAGTCCGTCACTGGACGGGGCTTCCAACATGCGGATCGACCGGCGGCTGCAACTCTTCGCTGAGCGCAGCCGCCGCCCCGTCACTCTGGTCCGTTTCTACGGTTGGAAGGAACCGACCGTCTCACTGGGCTGTCATCAGACGCCCGAACTGGCCTTTGCCAAGGGTTATTGCCAGGCCCACGGCATCCCCTGGGTCCATCGTCCCACCGGCGGCCGCGCCGTCTTCCACCACGACGAACTCACCTACATGGTGACGTCCAACGACAGCCGCCATTTTCCGCTGCAGAGCGTCCGGAGGATCCACCGCGAGATTTCGGCGGCTTTGCGGACCGGGTTGTTCCGGCTGGGAATCCACCCCGCGGCGGCGCCCGGAGACGGGCTCCGGGACAGGGCTCTGTCACGGGCCCAGAAGCCCTGTTTCGTGGCGCCTTCACGGCATGAACTCGTCCATGGCGCCCGAAAGATGGTGGGGAGCGCCCAGAAGAAGACGAAGCGCAGCTTCCTGCAGCATGGTTCGATTCCGTTGGTGATTCACTACGATCTCATGGCCGCCGCCCTGGGAGTCGACGCGGAGTATCTCAGATCGAAGACCGTCGGCGTGTCGGAAGCCGCCGGCCGGCCGGTCTCCTTCGACGAGCTGTCCCAAGCGCTGATCCGGGGCTTTCGGCAGGTGTTCGGCATCCGCTTCCGGAAGCCGATTGACGACTCGCGGGAGTGGTCTCTGGGCATTGCCTCCGGCCAAGCCGTTATGCTATAAAATCCCGGCAATTCGCAGAGATTTTCTGGTCCCTGATGACGAAGAGTAAGGCCTCGGCGGAACTCACCCGGCGCGCTCACCAACTGCTTCAGCTGCTGGTCCTCGAATACATTCGAACCGGCCTTCCCGTCGGCTCCAAGAGGTTGGCGTCTCTCCATCCGGAGGGGGTCAGCCCCGCCACCATTCGAGCCATCATGGCCCGGCTGGAGCAAGCGGGATTTCTGAATCAGCCGCACACGTCCGCGGGAAGGGTCCCCACGACCAAGGGCTTTCAATTCTATGTCGACGGGTTGGAGAGGACTCCGAACCTGCCCAACCGCCAGGTGTCCCGGATCCGGGAGATGCTGGAGCAGGAGACGGATCCCGGCGACCTCATGATCCAGACCTCTCAGATCCTTTCCCGGCTTTCCAACAACCTGGGGTTCGTATTGGCTCCGCCCCAGTCGGTGTCGGTTCTGAAACGGATCGAGTTCGTCAAGATCTCGTCCCGCCGGATCCTGGCCATTCTCGTCACTCGCGCGGGACTGGTTCAGAGCCGTCTGATCGCTACCGGCCGCCGCCTGAGCCAGGAGGATCTGGACCGCGCCGGCCTCTGTCTCCAAGACCAATTCGAGGGGCAGACCCTTTCCCATATCCGTCGAGAACTCCGGAGACTTGAGTCCGATACCGGGGAGGACAGGCGGCCTCGCAACGAAGCCATCCGTCTGGGGACGGCCAGCCTGGTGAGGTCGAGGCGAAACCCGGGGAGTGATTCCGAAGTCTATTTCGGCGGCACCTCGCGGGTCCTTCAACAGCCGGAGCTGAACGATCAGGACCGGGCAGCCGGCCTGTTCAGAACCATGGAGAAGAAGAGCCGATTGGCCGAGGTCCTCACCAGGCGCCTTGACGCGGACCAACCCGCTCCGCGTGTGACGCTGGACCTGGATCGTCATATCCCCGAGATGCGGGGTTGGGCCATGATCTCCTCACCCTATCTCTACCGGGAACGAGTGGCGGGCAGCTTGGGAATCCTCGGCCCCAGGCGGATGAAATACGACAGGGGGATCAGCCTGGTTGGATACGTGGCCCGGCTCTTCGGCCGGATCTTGAGCGCGACTTGAGCCGCCTCGGCCATACCGTCAACCTGAGCCCTGAGCGGCAGGGCCGGCTCCGGACCGCCGCCAGCCCGATCCGATCACTTCCAAATCGCAACGGTCGGCGGGTGCGATCGGCGCCATGGCCACGACCACGGAGAGTTGGCGACAATGGAACGACCCGAAGACATCGAGAATCAGGCTGAAGACTCCCGGGACGAAGACGCCCGGGAAGCGCCGCAAGAGGACTCCTCTCCCGACGAGACCGCCGAGTCGATCTACGAAGAGGCTCTCGAGGACCTCGCCAGGCAACGCGACGAATACTACGATCTGCTGCTCCGGAAACAGGCCGAGTTCGACAACTACCGCAAGCGGACGGAGAAGAACCGGTTCGAAGCCCGCCTTCAGGGACAGTCCGACCTGGCGTTGGAGCTGCTTCCCATACTGGATGCCTGCGCCAAGGGATTGGAGGTCATGTCGGCGGCCGATCCGGATCCCGCCCTCGGGCCGTACCTGGAGGGCTACCGGCTGCTCGCCGAACGGATGAAGGCGCTGTTGGAGAAGTTCCAGGTGACGACCGCTCCCGGAGTCGGCAGCCAGTTCGACCCCAGGGTCCACGAGGCGGTGCTGCGGGAGTTCACCCGGGAACATGAGGAGGGCACCGTCCTCGAGGAGTACCGGCCCGGTTATCTCATCCGTGACAAGCTCCTGCGGGCGGCCCAGGTCAAGGTGGCCATGCCGCCTCCGGAAGAGTCCCCGGGTCAGTAGATTAATTTCTGCCGCGCAGGCTCCCAGGTCAGTCCGCACAGGAGAGTGAAACACCATGAAACATGACGGCGGACGACAAAAGGGAGTCCGGGCCGGAGAGCCCATCGCAATCGTAGGTATGGCATGCCGGTTCCCCGGCGCGCGGAACCTGTCGGCCTTCTGGCGCCTGCTGGAAACTGGCCGGAACGCCGTGATCGAAGGCGTTCCCGGATCCGGCGCCGGGCGGGTGGGTGAACTCTTTCCGGATCCCTCGGTTCAGAACGAGGCCTGCCGGTTCGGCGCCTACCTCGATGGAATCGACCAGTTCGACGCTTCGTTTTTCCGGATTTCGCCAGTCGAGGCGCAACTGCTGGATCCTCAACAGAGGTTGATGCTGGAAACGAGCTGGCGGGCTCTGGAGGACGCGGGGATGGATCCGGATCGGCTCAAGGGCAGCCGCACCGGAGTGTATGCCGGGATCAGCAACAACGATTACCGCAGTCTGGTCCTGAGCGGGAACGAGTTCACGGAACCCGCCGCCAGCCTCTACGCCGTCAGCGGCACTTCCTTCAACACGGCCATCGGACGGGTTGCCTTCGTGCTGGGTCTCGGGGGACCCGCTATGGCGCTGGACACCGCCTGCTCGTCATCGCTGGTTGCGATACACCAGGCGGTGTCAGGCCTGCAGCGGGGCGAGGCCGCCCTTGCCCTCGCCGGAGGGGTGCACACCATCCTGTCGGGACGGCTGTCGGAACTGCGCGGGAATGCCGCAATGTTGTCGCCGGACGGAAAATGCAAGACGTTCGACGCCGCTGCGAATGGATACGTGCGGGGCGAGGGCTGCGGAATCGTGGTCTTGAAGCGGCTGAGCGAGGCGGAGGCGGACGGCGACCGCATCTGGGCCGTGATCCGCGGCGCGGCGGTCAATCAGGACGGGGCGAGCCCGGGACTGACGGTGCCGAACGGGGCGGCGCAGGAGCGGGTCATCGAAGAGGCCTTGTCACAGGCGGGGGTTCTGCCCGCGGAAGTGGACTATCTGGAGGCGCACGGCACCGGCACCGAGGTCGGGGACCCGATCGAGGCGCAGGCGGCGGGGGTGGTCTACGGCAGGGGGCGCGAAGCGGACCGCCCGCTGCTGATCGGTTCAGTGAAGACCAATGTCGGCCATTTGGAGCCGGCGGCGGGGGTCGCCGGGGTAATCAAGGTGGTGCTCTCGATGCACCGGCGCACGATTCCAAGGCATCTTCATTTCCGGAATCCCAATCCGCAGATCGACTGGGACCGGTTGCCGCTGCGGGTGACCTCGGCTCCGATGGATTGGCCTCAGCATTCGGGCCGCGCTCCATTGGCGGGTGTGAGCGGGTTCGGCTGGTCCGGAACCAACGCCCATCTGGTGGTCGAGGGTTACGACTCGACGCGGGATGTCCCCGCCGGCTCCGCGAGCGACCAGTGGGCATCAGGCGCTCCGCGGCCCGTCGCCGTTTCGGTTCCGGAGGGAACCGCGGCGCCCCCCACGGAAGCGCTGGCTGCCCGCGAAACGCTTCTTCTGCCGCTCTCGGGCAAGTCGGCCGAGACGCTGCAGGAGCTGGCGGGACGGTACCTGAAATGGCTCGACAAGCACGTCGGGGAGCGTTCTGCCGGCGGCGCCAGGGATCCGCTGCTCTCGGACATGGCGTGGACGGCGGCGGTGGGGCGGAGTCATTTCAGCCACCGGAAGGGCCTGGTGTTCCGGGATTCCGAAAACCTGCGCGAGGCCCTGCAGACGCTGGCGGATGCAGACGGCGGGCCGGGAACGATGCCGGGCTCGGAGGCGCCCGCCAAGGTGGCGTTCGCGTACACCGGACAGGCCAGCCAGTGGGTGGGGATGGGGAAGCACCTGTACGACTGCGAGCCGGTGGCACGGGCTGTCCTGGACCGTTGCGAGGCGGTGCTCCGGGAGGAACGTGGTGCGTCGTTGCTGGACGTGATGTTCGGCCGCGCGGGAGATCTCGACGACGCGGCCTGGACACAGCCGGCGATCTATGCACTGGAGTGTGCGTTGACCGCGCTTTGGGCGAGTCTGGGGATCCGGCCCCACGTCGTGGTGGGGCACAGCCTCGGGGAGATCGCGGCGGCTCAGGCAGCGGGGGTCTTCGGCCTCGAGGATGGCCTGCGGTTTGCCGCAACCCGCGGCGCGTTGATGGGAGCATTGCCTGGACAGGGGGCAATGGCGGCGATCTTCGCGACCGAGTCGCGCGTGGCGGCCGCGGTGGAAGAACTGAATGCGGCCACCGCCGGACCCGGCTTGAGCATTGCCGCGGACAACGGGGCGAGCCAGGTCGTGAGCGGCTTGGCAACAGATGTCGAGGCAATACTGGCGCGCTTCGAGAGTGAAGAGGTTCAGGTGCGGCGGTTGCGAAAAAGCCCGGCATACCACAGCGCTTTGGTGGAGCCGGCGCTGGATGGTGTGGAAGCGGCGCTATCGGAGATTGCCCTCGCGCCGCCGTCATGTGTCTTCGTGAGCAGTTTGACGGGCCGGCCGCGAAAGACGGGTCAGGCGCTCGATGGGGCGTACTGGCGCCGGCAGGTGCGGGAGAAGGTGGCCTTCCGCAGCGCGGTGGAGACCCTCGCAGAGTTGGAAGTGGATGCGGTGGTGGAGGTCGGACCTCACGCGGTGCTGGGTCCCATCGTGTCCATGGCCTGGCCGCAGTCTGCCGGTGCCGCGGCGACGCCGGACGTGCTTTCGAGTCTGAAACGGCCGTCGCGCGACGCCCCGGCGGAGGCTGCCGACAGCGCGTTCGTCGAGGCGGTGGCGGCGGCGTATGAAGCTGGGTTCCCGATCTCTTTTCAGGGACTGTTCGCCGCGGAGCGGCGGCGCCGGATCTCGCTGCCGGGCTATCCCTTCCGCCGCCAGAGCCACTGGGTCAAGGCGTCAAGGCGCCGGCGCCTGAGCGCCGGTCACCCATTGCTTGGCGGCAGGCACGAATCCGCCAGCGGGGAGATCGCGTTCGATACGGAGGTGTTTCCCTCCGATCCGGCATGGCTGGAGGACCACCGGGTGTTCGGCCGGCTGGTGGCGCCGGGCGCGCTCTACGGGGCCATGGCCGTATCGGCTTGCGTCGCAGAGGGCACCGGACGGGACGTGGTGGAGGACGTGCAGCTGCACAACCCATTGATCTTCGTGGAGGAGGACGCTGGCGACGGGCGCGGTGAACCGGGCCGAAAAATGCAGATCCTTCTCGACGGGTCCGGCGAAGCGCGCCGTATTCGGATACTCAGCAAGGGAGATTCCGGTGACGAATGGACGCTGCACGCGGAGGCCCGAGTGGCGCCCGGCTCCCGCGGACCGCGAGCCGGGGAGCGCCTTGACCTGGAAGGCGTCAAGACCGGCCTTTCACCGCAGGATGTGGCTGCCCTCTACCGGGCCAAGGCCGGGATCGGGATCGAGCTCGGGCCGTCGTTCCGTACGCTGGAAGCGGTCTGGTCCGGGGCAGGCGAGGCGCTTGGCGAGGTGGCTCTTCCGGCGGGCCTCGACCCCGGCGGGCTGCATTTCCATCCGCTTCTGCTCGACGGTTGTTTCCAGGTCATGGCCGCGGCGCGCGAGCCGGCGGAGACCTGGGAAGGGGTCACCTATCTGCCGTTCGGGTGGGAACGGCTGTGGCTCAAAGGGACGCTGCCGGAAAGGATTGTCTGCCACGCGCGCATGCCGGGAGACCGGCAAACCGCGGCTCCGAATGCGGAATCCGAGCCGCCGGAGGTTCTTACCGGGGACCTCCGGATCTACGACCTGAGCGGGACCCTCCTGGGCGAGTTGGATGGGTACACGGTGAAGCGGGCGACCCGGGAGGCGATGCTCTCGGCAGTGGAAGGGTTGGACGAGCTCCTGTACGAGGTGGTGTGGCGGGATGGCGTCCTTGCGCCGGGAATGCCGTCGGCTGATTTCATCCCCAGCCCGTCAAGCGTGGCGCGCCGCTCGGAGCCGTTTTCCCGGTACCTGGCCGCCGAAGGAGTCGGAGTCGAAGAAGAGGCCGCCCTGCAGGCCGACCTGGAGCGGTTGTCGTGGTCCTATGCGCTCTCGGCCCTGGAAAAGCTGGGCTGGCAGCGCCGGGCGGGCGCCGCCGTGGACCCCGAGGGATTGCGGCAAGACCTGGAGGTGCTGCCGATCCACTCGCAGTTGTTTTGCCGGATGCTCGAACTGCTGGCCGCGTCGGGCGTGCTGGAGACGGCGGGTGAGGGCTTCGTGGTGATGATCGGGGCGGATGATCCGTTGCCGGAAGCGATGCCGCAAGATTCCGAGGAGTGCGCCACCGGCATGAGCGGACTCTACCCGCACGGTTCGAACGAGATCGGACTCTTCCGGCGATGCGCCGGCGCCTTGCCGGACGTGCTTCGCGGACGAGAGGACCCGCTGTCGCTGCTGTTCGGCGACGCGAAGCCGCAGGCAGCCGATCTTTACCGGAGTGCGCCGGTGTGGGGAGCGGCGAACCGGATGCTGGGAGAGGTGGTGCAGACCCTCGCGGCCGAGTTGCCCGACGGACGGCGGCTCAGAGTGCTGGAGGTTGGCGCCGGCATCGGGTCGGCGACCGAGTGCATTCTGCCGGGGCTTCCGGCCGGGCGGTTCGACTACACCTATACCGACATCTCGGCGGGCTTCTTCGCGGACGCGGAGGGGCGTTTCGGCCAGGCGGATGCGCCGATCGAATACCGCGTCCTGGATATCGAGAAGGAGCCGGCGGCTCAGGGCTTCGACTCCCACGGGTATGACCTGGTGATTGCTGCGAACGTGCTGCATGCGACGCAGTATCTCGACGAGACATTGACGCACTGCCGGGAACTGCTGGCGCCGTCGGGACAGCTTGTGGCGCTGGAGAACCAGCGTGGCAGAGGCTGGATGGATCTGATTTTCGGACAGTTGGACGGCTGGTGGCGATTTGCCGATCGTTACCGCTCGCACCACGCGCTGGCGGGACCCGACGTGTGGCGGCGGGCGCTCGGCGACGCGGGTTTCGGCGATGTCGAAGTCCTGGGAATCGACCAGTCCGAGTCGGCCGGGTTGCCGGACCGGGGCGTGATCGTGGCGCAGGGACCGGCGGAGGTGGTCCTGCCGCCGGCCGCCTGGGTCCTCGCGGCGGACCGGGGCGGCGTGGCGGCGGCGCTGGCGTCCCAACTCGCGGCGCGGAATCAGACGGTCGTGCTGGCGAGCGGGGAATCTCCGGAAACTGCGGCATCCGCGCACGGCGAGGCCGGAGTCGTCAGAAGAGCCGTGGAAATGGTTCGGCGCGAGTCGTGGCGGTCCCTTCTGGAGGAGCTGACCGATGACGTGCCGCTCGGCGGCATCGTGCATCTTGCGGCGCTGGACGGTCACGGGCCGCGGGCGACCACCGAGGAAATGGGGGAGGACACGAGACGGGCGGCAGCGAGCGCGTTGGCGCTGATGCAGGGCGTGATCGATGCCGATCTGGCCCCCGAGAAGGGGATGTGGTTTCTCACGCGGGGCGCGCAGGTTCTGGAGCGGGAACGCTCA
The DNA here is from genome assembly GCA_022827025.1 of Acidobacteriota bacterium. Taxonomy (GTDB): domain Bacteria; phylum Acidobacteriota; class UBA6911; order RPQK01; family JAJDTT01; genus JAJDTT01. The sequence goes on along the minus strand of JAJDTT010000024.1, from coordinate 3,629 downwards.
GGACAGCTTTCCGGAGCGACGCTGTGGGGTTTTGGCAGGGTGGTGGCCAGGGAAGCGGCGCAGATGAATTCGAAGTTGATCGATCTCGACCCCGTGGGGACGGAGCTGCCGGCCGACTTCACTGAGGAACTGCTGTTTCCCGACGCGGAGACGCAAATCGCGTACCGGGCCGGGCGCCGCCGGGTGGCCCGCCTGATTCGGCCCACGCCGCGCCTTGCCCTGCCGGAGGGACCGGACTGGATGTTGGCGTTCGACGGCGGCGGCGACCTCGGAGGACTTCACGCCGAGCCGGTGCCGGCGAGTCCCGTGGGGCCAAAGGAAGTTCGAGTCGCGATCGAAGCTCGCGGTCTGAACTTCCTGGACGTGTTCCGGGCCATGGGCCTGGCCGGCGAAGGCCTGCTGGGCGAAGAGATGTGCGGCCGGATCGTCGAGATCGGTTCCGAGAACTCGACCTTCTCGGTGGGCGATCGTGTGGTCGGCCTGGCATTCGGGACATTCGGACCGGAAGTGGTGACGAGGGAGGAATTGGTGGCATTCGCGCCCACGGGGATTCCGGTCGCGGCGCTGGCCACATTTCCGACCGCGTTCGTGACGGCCGCGCTGTCCTTCGACCTTGCAGGGCTGAAGGCCGGCGAACGGGTGCTTATTCATGCCGGTGCGGGCGGCGTCGGGCTCGCAGCCGTCCAGTTGGCGCAGGCGGCCGGCGCGGTTGTCTTTACCACCGCGAGCGCGCCGAAACGAGCCTATCTGCGGTCGCTGGGGGTGACGCATGTGTTCGACAGCCGCAACACGGCGTTCGGGAGGGAGATACTCGAAACAACCGGTGGCGCCGGTGTGGACGTGGTGCTCAACAGCCTTACGGGGCCGGGCTTCATCGAGGCGAGCCTTTCCTGTCTGGCCCGCGGTGGCCGGTTTGTGGAACTGGCCAGGCGGGACATCCTGACGGAAGAGGAAATGGCTGCTGTCCGGCCGGACGTGGCCTACTCCATCCTTGAGATGGATGTTCTGAAGCAACAAGACCCGGCGCGGCCGGGAGCGGCGCTCCGAAACATAATGGAACGACTGCGGGCCGGTGACCTGAAACCCCTGATCCACAGCAGGTGGCCACTGGCCGAGGCGGGAGCCGCGATGGAGTTCATGCGCGACGCCCGGCACATCGGGAAGATCGTACTGACCGCGCCGGCGATCGAGGAGGGTCGGCTGCGGCAGGACCGGACCTACCTGGTGACCGGCGGCCTGGGCGGGATCGGGTGCGCCTTGGCCGACTGGTTGGCGGAGCGGGGAGCGGGGGCGATCGTGTTGAACGGCCGGCGGGCTCCGGACGCGGCGGCGGCGGAGACGATCAGCGCGCTCAGGGAACGCGGAGTCACGGTGCGGGTGGAGTTGGCCGACGTGACGGATGCCGCCGCGGTGGACCAGATGCTCGAGCGGATCAAAGGGGAGTTGCCGCCGCTTGGAGGCGTGATCCACAGCGTGGGAGTGCTGTCGGATCGTTCGCTCGCGAATCAGAGCTGGGAGCGGTTCGAGCAGGTTCTCTGGCCGAAAGTCCTTGGCGCCTGGCATCTGCACCGGGCCACCGCCGACCGTGACCTGGACCTCTTCGTCCTGTTCTCGAGCGTGGCCGGGATTCTGGGCAATCCGGGCCAGGCGAACCACGCGGCGGCCAACGCGTTCCTCGATCAACTTGCCGCCCACCGGCGCGCTCTGGGGCTTGCCGGACAGGCCATCGCCTGGGGAGCATGGTCCGGACTCGGTGAGGCCGAGGAGCAGCGGGAGCGGATTGCCGCGCGGCGGGAGGCGGCAGGAACCGGCTGGTTCAGTCCGGAACAGGGGCTCAGGGTGTTCGACCGGCTGCTGCGCGAGGATCCCACGGCCGCGGTCGTTCTGGCGGCGGACTGGTCCGTATTCGGAGAGGCCATCGAGGGCCGCCCGTCGCTGTTCGAAGACCTGCTGCCGTCTGACCAGGATGCCTCGGAGGACTCTCCGGGCGCATCGGAAGATCTGCTTTCCCGGCTGCAAGCCGCGCCACCGGCAACGCGCGAAGAAGTGCTCGTTTCCTTCCTGCAAGAGGAGGTTCAGGCGGTGTTGAGGCTGCCGGCGGCGCCCGCGCCCGCAGTGGGGTTCTTCGATCTGGGAATGGATTCGCTTATGGCGGTGGAGCTACGGAACCGGCTGAATCGGACATTCTCCGGGGAGTACGTGGCATCGAACACCATCGTGTTCGACTACCCTGATATCGCCGGACTCGCCCGTCATCTGGCCGGTGAGCTCGGTGACATTGGCAGCGCTCCGGCCGTCCAGGTGCAGCCGGAGCCGCAGCCGGTCGTGGAGCGCGAGGACGATGGTATCGCGATCATCGGTATGGCGTGCCGCTTCCCGGGCGCGCCGGATCTCACGGCGTTCTGGCGGCAGCTCGAAGCCGGCGTGGACGCCGTGACGGACGGCCGCCGGGACGCCGGTCCCTGGAAGGGTGTTTTCGGAGACCCTGAAGCTGAGGATGCGGCTTCCCGGCGCGGCGGGTTCGTCGAAGGGATCGACCGATTCGACGCAGGTTTCTTTGGGCTCACGCCCATCGGGGCCCGCATGATGGATCCGCAACAACGACTCCTTCTGGAGACGAGTTGGCGGGCCCTTGAGGATGCCGGGATCGACCCGGACCGGCTGAAGGGCAGCCGCACGGGAGTCTATGCCGGCATTGCCACCAGCGAGTACCGGGATCTGATGACGGCTGACAGCGACGTCGTCAGCTACCTGGGCACGGCCGGGAGCATGGCGGTCGGTCGTGTTGCCTTCAAGCTGGGTCTCCTGGGACCGACGATGCCGGTGATGCTCAACTGCGCGGCGTCGCTGGTGGCTGCCCACCAGGCGGTGGCCGGGTTGCGGCAAGGTGAAGTGGATCTGGCTCTGGTTGGCGGCGTCAACGCGGTCCTGTCTTCCGGATTGACCAGGGAGATGGCGGATTTGGGGATGTTGTCGCGGGAGAGGGCGTGCAAGACTTTCGACGCCTCCGCGGACGGCTTCGTGAGGGGCGAGGGTTGCGGGATGCTCGTCCTGAAGCGGCTGCGCGAGGCTGAGACCGACGGCGACCGTATCTGGGGCGTGATTCTCGGCTCGGCCGTAAACCAGAACGGTGCGAGCGCCGGGCCGACGGTGCCCAACGGTCCGGCACAGGAGCAGGTGATCGAGGAGGCGCTCGCACGGGCGGCCGTGTCACCGGCGGAAGTGGACTACCTGGAAGCTCATGGAGCCGGGTCCGAGTTGGGCGACCCGATCGAGTTGCGGGCGGCGGCGGCAGTGTACGGCAGGGGACGGGCAGCGGACCGCCCGCTGTTGATTGGTTCGGTGAAGACCAACATCGGTCACCTCGAGTCGGCCGCCGGAGTTGCAGCGCTGATCAAGACGGTGCTGGCGATGACGCGGGGCGTGATCCCGAAACACCTGCATTTCCGGGACCCCACCCCGCATCTGGACTGGGACCGGCAGCCGGTGCGTGTCGTTTCCGACACGATGGCCTGGCCTGACCATGCGGGGCGGCCGCCGCGGGCCGCGGTGAGTGCCTTCGGAATTTCAGGGACGAACGCACATGTTGTCGTAGATGGATATGCTGTTCCCAACGGACTCTCTGCCGA
>JAJDTT010000133.1 GCA_022827025.1 Acidobacteriota bacterium | reverse complement strand
TTGCCGGAGGGGACGGAGATGGTGATGCCGGGGGACAACGTGACGATCGAGTTCGATTTGATCACGCCCATCGCCATCGAGCGGGGCCTGCGCTTCGCCATCCGCGAAGGCGGCCACACGGTGGGCGCCGGCACCATCACCCAGATCCGGGAGTAGGGCGATGCGCGACATCATCACGCTCCGATGCATCGAGTGCAAACGGAAAAACTATACTACGACCAAGAACAAGAAGACTCAGCGAGGTCGGCTCGAGCTGAGAAAGTACTGCAGTTTCTGTCGTCGCCACGTGGCTCACCGCGAGGCGCGATAAATGATTTTCAACAGGCCAGTAGCTCAAAGTTGGTAGAGCGCCGGTCTCCAAAACCGGATGTTGGGGGTTCGAGTCCCTCCTGGCCTGCCAATTTTGGGGCCCTGCGAGGCTTGGGTCCGGAACCGTCATGTTGGAAAAACTTGCAAGCGCTCCCGCGAGGCTGAAGAGCTTCTATTTTGACGTGAAGAGGGAGTTGCGGAAGGTCACCTGGCCCGGTCGCAACGAGGTGTACGGAACTACGGCGGTGGTGCTGATCAGCGTCTTCTTCTTCGGGTTCTACCTCTTCTTCGTGGACGTGATTCTGAGCAACCTCGTGGACCGGGTGTTCGAGTATTTCCGCTAACGAACGCGCTTTCCCCGGAGCCGGGTCCGGGGCGCTGCGGAGCGGGACGGCCTGCTCCGCGACAAGAAGGAAGGAGGGTTCGCCGTTGGAGGATTCCATGGGTGGCTCGGGCGAATCCGAACTCGCCAAGAAGTGGTACATCATCCACACCTATTCCGGCTTCGAGCGGAAGGTGGCCGAAGGGCTCATGAACCGGGTGCAGGCCTACGGTCTGCAGGGAATGATCGGTCAGATCCTGATCCCCACCGAGGACGTGGTGGAGATGCGCGGCGGCAAGAAGGTCGTCTCCTCCAAGCTCTTTTTCCCCGGATACATCCTGGTGGAGATGGAGCTGACGGACGAGACCTGGCACTTGGTTCGCAACACGCCCAAGGTGAGCGGCTTCGTCAGCCAGGGGAACAAGCCCACGCCCCTGACCGAGGAAGAGGTCAACCAGGTGGTGCAGAGGGTGTCGACGGCCGCCGAGAAGCCCAAGCCCAAGTTCATGTTCGACAAGAACGACATGGTCAAGATCATCGACGGCCCGTTCTCCAACTTCACCGGAGAAGTCGAGGACGTGAACGTGGAGCGGAGCACCCTGAAGGTCATGGTGACCATCTTCGGAAGGCCGACCCCCGTAGAATTGGAGTTCATACAAGTAGAAAAGCTCTAGGGAGGGGGCGACATCCTTGTCGCCCATTGGGAGCGGCGATTTCCAATCGCCGGGAGCGGCGGTTTCCTAACCGCCGTCCCCCACCCCAAACAGGAGCAACCGACAGGAGAAACCATGGCCAGACCCAGAGGCAAACGAGTGATCGGAATGGTCAAGCTCCAGATCCCGGCCGGCAAGGCGACCCCGGCTCCCCCCGTGGGGCCGGCCCTGGGCCAGCAGGGCGTCAACATCATGGATTTCTGCAAGGCCTTCAACGCCAAGACCAGCTCCGACGAAGGGTTGATCATTCCGGTGGTCATCACCGTCTACCACGACCGGAGCTACAGCTTCATCACCAAGACGCCGCCGGCCGCGGTCCTGTTGAAACGCGCCGCCGGAATCGCCAAGGGATCGCCGGAGCCCAACAAGAGCAAGGTCGCCCGGGTGACCATCGGACAGGTGGAAGAGATCGCCCGGATCAAGATGCCCGATCTGAACGCCGGCGACATGGAGGCGGCCAGGCGGATCATCATGGGAACGGCCCGGAGCATGGGCGTCGAGGTCAGTCAGTAGTCAGGAGCATTCCGGATGGCTGGAAAGAAATACCTGGAAGCGAAGAAGAAAGTCGAACCCCGGGAATACTCGCTGGAGGATGCGATCCAGCTCCTGCAGCGGATCAAGTTCACCCGTTTCGACGAGACCCTGGAGATCGCACTCCGTCTCGGCGTCGATCCCCGGCATGCGGACCAGATGGTCCGGGGCACGGTGGTGCTGCCTCACGGTCTGGGCAAGGCGGCTACGGTCTGCGTCATCGCCTCGGGAGAACGGGTGAAGGAAGCCGAGGCGGCGGGCGCCGACATCGTGGGCGGCGAAGAGATCGTGAAGCGGATCCAGAAGGGTTGGCTCGACTTCGATGCCGTCGTGGCCACCCCCGACATGATGAAGCTGGTGGGGAGGCTGGGAAGGATCCTGGGTCCCCGCGGGATGATGCCGAATCCCAAGGCCGGCACCGTCACCTTCGACGTGGGCCATGCCGTGCAGGAGATCAAGGCCGGAAAGGTGGAGTTCCGGGTGGACCGGCAGGGCGTCATCCATGCTCCCCTGGGGCAGATTTCATTCTCCGCCGACCACTTGGTCACGAATGCCCGCAGCCTGATCACGGCGGTGGTGCGGGCCCGGCCGGCGGCGGCCAAGGGACGGTATCTCAGGACCATCTATCTTTCGTCCACCATGAGTCCGGGGGTGAAGGTGGACGCCAATCGCGTGGAGGCGACGTAGGGGCGCTTCCCAGGCCCCGGGCGCCGGACGGATGTGGTCCGGCGGCGCCGGCGGCTCGGATCGGACCCCGCGGAGCCCCGCCTTAAGAAAGAGGCAGGTCGCAGTGACACGGGACGAGAAAAGACGGATCATCCAGGCGCTCAGGCAGACCTTCCGGCAGAACCAGACCGTTCTGCTGTTGACGTTCTCGGAAATCAACGTCCCGGATCTGACCGCGTTGCGGCGGCAGGTCAGGGAGGCGGGCAGCGGCTACCGGGTGGTCAAGAACACTCTGGCCATCCGCGCCGCCGAGGAAACTCCCGTCGGCCAGTTGAACGACGACTTCAAAGGGCCCACCGCGGTGGCCTTCTCGGATTCGGACCCGACCGTCCTGGCCAAGATCCTCAAGGAATTCGCCGACGACCACCCGGGCCTGAAATTCAAGTCGGGAGTGGTTGCGGGGCAGGCCGTGCCGGCCGACCAGGTGGCGGAACTGGCCGTCATGCCCTCCCGGGAAGAGCTCCTGGCCAAGGTTGCCTTTATGTTCAATGCTCCGCTGACTCGTCTCGCCAGCACCCTGCAGTCCCCTCTCACCAAGCTGGGGTCGCTGCTGAAGCAAGTGGGCGAGCAGAAAGAGGAAGCGTAATCGGAAAGGACCGTCAGGTCCCTCATCGGAGGTAAGAAAGAGATGTCCATTACCAATGAACAGATCCTGGAGTGGATTGGCAACGCGTCAATCATCGAGATCAATCAGCTCGTCAAGGACATGGAGGAGAAGTTCGGGATCAGCGCCGCCGTGGCGGCTCCCGTCGCCGCCGCCGCGGGGGCCGCGGCCGAGGCCGTCGAGGAGCAGACCGAATTCGACGTGGTCCTCACCTCCTACGGAGCCAAGAAGATCAATGTCATCAAGGTGGTCCGCCAGGTCACCACTTTGGGACTGAAGGAAGCCAAGGACCTGGTGGAGAGTGCACCCAAGGCGGTTCGCGAAGCCGTGGACAAGGAAGAAGCCGAGAAGCTCAAGAAGCTCTTCGAGGACGCCGGCGCGTCCGTCGAGCTCAAGTAGATTCGCACCCCATCGAGGGAGCGGAGCGTCGTCGTGGAGCGGCGTCGTGGAGCGGCGTCGTCCTCGGCGCCGACCGGGAACGGCGTCGTCCCCGGCGCCGATCCCCCGACCCCCCAGCGCACCCCCCCGCGGGGCCGCTTACGGGTGCCCGGGTTTCACCTCTCCCTCGCCGGCGGGGCGAGCACGTTCCAATGTCAGATTTTCTTCATGGCGCCGACTGGGTTTCGGGAGTCGTTTCCCGTTGACCGGACCCGGCCGGGCCAAGCTGGGAGTTTTTGCGCATGTCTGAACTCGTCGAGAGTGTCAATGGAGAGCGCGTCGATTTTGCCAAGATCAAGACCGTCTTTCCGATTCCCAACCTGCTCGAGGTCCAGAAGCAGTCGTATCAGCGATTTCTCCAGATGGATCTGCTTCCCTCGGAGCGGGAGGACATAGGTCTGCAGGCGGTCTTCAACTCGGTATTTCCCATCGCCGACTTCAGAGGCATCTCATCGCTGGAGTTCGTGGACTACTCCATCGGGAACTGGGAGTGCAAGTGCGGCGATCTCAAGGGGATCAAGTATCTGCGGAGCTCCTGCTCCAGTTGCGGCGAGACGCTGGTGGTGAACCCGTACAGCGTCGAGGACATCACCTGCCACAGTTGCGGCGCCCGGAATCCCAACGAGGTGAAACGTTGCGAGGCCTGCGGCGATCCGGTTCAGCTCAACATCAAGTACAACCTGGACGAGTGCAAGGAGCGGGGGATGACCTATTCGGTTCCGCTCCGGGTCACCATCCGGCTGGTGGTCTGGGACAAGAACCCCGATACCGACGACAGGACGATCCGGGACATCAAGGAGCAGGAGGTCTTTTTCGGGGACATCCCCCTGATGACCGATAACGGGCTCTTCATCATCAACGGGACCGAGCGGGTCATCGTCAGCCAGTTGCACCGCTCTCCCGGGGTCTTCTTCGAATCCAACCGGGTCAAGAAACATTGCCTGGCCAAGATCATCCCCTACCGGGGATCCTGGGTGGAGTTCGAGTTCGACGAGAAGAAAAACCTGCTCCACATCCGGATCGACCGCAAACGGAAGTTTCCCGCCACCGTCTTTCTGCGTGCGCTGGGCCTGGAGACCGACGAGGAAATCCTGCAGACCTTCTACCAGGTGTCCAAGATTCGGGTCGGATCGGACGGCAGGTTGTTCCGGAAGCTGGATGAGTCGCTGATCGGGACCCGGGCGAGCCACAGCGTCCCGGACCCGTCCGAACCGAAGCGCAATCTGGTCCGGGCCGGACGGAAGTTCAGCCAGACCAGCTATTCGCGAATGCTGAAGGCCGGCGTGGACGAGGTGGAGATCGGAATCGACGACCTGCAGGGCGCCAGGTCGGCGGCGGAGGTCGTCGATTTCAAGACCGGCGAGATCCTGCTGGAGGCCAACAACTTCGTCGCCGAGAGCACCGTGAACCGGGCCATCGAGGCGGGCGTCGAGGAACTGTCGGTCTTCTTTCCGGAATTGGACGACGTGGGGACGATCCTGTCCGAGACCCTCACGAAAGACGCGGTCAAGTCCCAGGAGGAGGCTCTCATCGAGATCTACCGCAAGCAGCGGCCCGGCGATCCTCCCACGCTGGATACGGCGACGGCCCTCTTCAAGGGGATGTTCCAGGATTCCAGAAGGTACGATTTCTCGCGCGTGGGCCGGCTGAAGCTGAACATCAAGCTGGGTCAGGACATTCCCCTCGATGAGCGGACCCTTTCCACCAGCGACTTCTGCCAGATCATCGACTACCTGATGAGGCTGGGGAACAACCTGGGGGCCGCCGACGACATCGACCACCTGGGGAACCGGCGGGTCAGAGCCGTAGGCGAGCTCCTGGAGAACCAGTTCCGCATCGGCCTGGTGCGAATGGAGCGGGCCATCAAGGAAAAGATGTCCGTGCACCAGGAGATGACCACGGCCATGCCCCATGATCTGATCAATGCCAAGCCGGTGACGGCCTCCATCCGGGAGTTCTTCGGCAGCAGCCAGCTCTCCCAGTTCATGGATCAGACCAACCCGCTTTCGGAGATCACCCACAAGCGGCGGCTCTCCGCCCTCGGCCCCGGCGGCCTCAGCCGGGAGCGGGCGGGGTTCGAGGTGCGCGACGTCCACCCCTCCCACTACGGCCGGATCTGTCCGGTGGAGACGCCGGAGGGGCCCAACATCGGGTTGATCTCCTCCTTGAGCTGCTACGCCCGCATCGACCAGTTCGGCTTCATCGAGTCCCCCTACCGGAAGGTGGTGGACGGCCGGATCCTGGACTACGTCCGGATCACCGACTCGGGAGACTCGGAATTCAGGATCGCCGAGGCCTATCCGTACGATGACGTGCTGCAGACCAACAAGGTGTTGAGAGGCCGCAAGAAACGGCTCGTCCGGTACGAACCGCACGCCTTCTATCTCACCGCCTGGCAGGGCGACAAGCATGTCACGGCGCAGGCCAACGTGGAGGTGGACGGCCGGGGCCGGCTGATCCGGGACCGGGTGAGCGCCCGCCACGAGGGAAACTTCGTTTTCGTTCCCAAGGAAGAGGTCCAGTACGTGGACGTCAGCCCCAAGCAACTGGTCAGCGTGGCGGCCAGCCTGGTCCCCTTTCTGGAGCACGACGACGCCAACCGGGCCCTGATGGGCGCCAACATGCAGCGGCAGGCGGTCCCCTTGATTCGGGCCGAGGCGCCGTTGGTGGGCACCGGCATGGAGCGGATCGCCGCCCGCGATTCGGGCGCCGTCATCCTCTGCAAGCGCGACGGAATCGTGGACAGCGTCGATGCCCAGCGGATCATCGTGCGGGCCGCCGGCCAGAACGGAGACGAGAGCCGGCGAGCCGGCGTCGACATCTACAAGCTGATCAAGTTCGCCCGATCCAACCAGAACACGTGCATCAACCAGAAGCCGCTGGTTCGGATCGGGCAGCGGGTCCGGACGGGCCAGGTCCTGGTGGACGGACCCTGCACCGACCAGGGGGAGCTGGCGCTGGGACGAAACGTCCTGGTGGCGTTCATGCCCTGGCGGGGATACAACTTCGAGGACGCCATCCTGGTCAGCGAGAAGCTGGTCAAGGAGGACATCTACACCTCCGTCCACATCGAAGAGCTGGACATCGAGTCCCGGGACACCAAGTTGGGACCCGAGGACATCACCCGGGACATTCCCAACGTGAGCGAGTCGATCCTGGCGGACCTGGACGAGAGCGGGATCGTCCGCATCGGAGCCAAGATCCGGCCCGGTGACATCATGGTGGGGAAGGTGACTCCCAAGGGAGAAACCCAGCTCACGCCCGAGGAGAAGCTCTTGAGAGCCATCTTCGGCGAGAAGGCGGGCGAGGTGAAGGACGCCTCCCTCTACGCCCCGCCGGGCATCGAGGGAACCGTGGTCGGAGTGAAGATCTTCGCCCGCAAGGGCGTGCCCAAGGATCTCAGGAGCCAGCAGATCGAGGATGAAGATGTGGCCCGCCTGGCCAAGGACCGCGAAGACGAGATCCGGATCATCCGCGAAGAGGCCCAGAAGACCATGGTGGATCTGGTCTCCGGCGCTACGCTGGCGGAAGACCTCATCGATCTTCAGGGCGAGGTGGTGGGCCGCAAGGGCGGCCAGGTTTCGCGCAACCGTCTGAAGCGTCTCCCGTACCGCGAGCTGGCCGAGGTGGTTCCCCGCGGTGCGAAGCTGCGGAAGGAGCTCGCCGGCCTGTTCCGGAAGACGGAGAGGCAGATCAAGATCCTGCATTCCCTGCACGAGGAACGGCTGGGCCGGATCGAGAAGGGGGACGAGCTGGCGCCCGGCGTCATCAAGATGGTGAAGGTGTACGTGGCCATGAAGCGGAAGCTCTCCGTGGGCGACAAGATGGCCGGAAGGCACGGCAACAAGGGAGTCATCGCCCGCATCACCCCCGAAGAGGACATGCCCTATCTGCCCGACGGGACTCCGGTGGAGATTTTGCTGAATCCCCTGGGGGTCCCCTCCCGGATGAATGTGGGGCAGATCCTGGAGTCTCATCTGGGCTGGGCGGCCAAGTCGCTGGGAGTGCAATACGCCACTCCCGTATTCGACGGCGCCGAGGAGGACGAGATCCGGTCCGAGCTGAGCCGGGCGGAACTCCCCGAAGACGGCAAGACCATTCTCTACGACGGAGTGACCGGCAAGTCCTTCGACCAGAAGGTGATGGTCGGCTACATCTACATGAACAAGTTGAGCCACCTGGTGGACGACAAGATCCACGCCCGCTCCATCGGGCCCTACAGCCTGATCACTCAGCAGCCCCTGGGAGGGAAGGCTCAATTCGGCGGACAGCGGTTCGGGGAGATGGAGGTCTGGGCCCTGGAAGGCTACGGGGCGGCCCACATCCTCCAGGAGCTTCTCACCGCCAAGTCGGACGACGTCCATGGCCGGGCCAAGATCTACGAGGCCATCGTCAAGGGCGAGTCCAACTACACGCCGGGAATTCCGGAATCGTTCAACGTTCTGATTCGGGAACTTCAGTCCCTGGGTCTGGACGTGGAGCTGGTGGAGCGGCCTCGCAGGAGGTTTCGCCGCCGTTCCGAGATTCGGGAGGCCATGGAGTCCATGGTGACCGAAGCGGAGGAGCCGGAGCAGGCACCCGCGCCGGAGCCCATGGACGCGTGAGGGTCCCCGTCCACGTTCGCTGACACTGTTTGGGAGGAACGCCTTGAACATTTTCCACGAGCAGATCGACAAGACCGAACTTATGAAGAGCTTCGAGGCCATCCGCATCGGTTTGGCGTCGCCGGAGAAGATCCGTTCCTGGTCCAGTGGAGAGGTCACCAAGCCGGAGACCATCAACTACCGGACCTTCAAGCCGGAGCGGGACGGCCTGTTCTGCGCCCGGATCTTCGGTCCGGTCACGGACTGGGAATGCCTCTGCGGCAAGTACAAGCGGATGAAGCACCGGGGCGTGATCTGCGACAAGTGCGGGGTGGAAGTGACCCTGTCCAAGGTGCGCCGGGAGCGCCTGGGGCACATCGAGTTGGCCAGCCCCTGCTCTCACGTCTGGTTCTTCAAGGGCCTTCCCAGCCGGATCGGACATCTGCTGGATCTCACCCTGCGCGATCTGGAGCGGATCCTCTACTTCGAAGCCTATGTCGTCACCGACCCGGGCGAGGCCCCGGTGAAGGAGAAGGAACTGCTGACGGAGGACCGGTACCGGTCGCTGCAGTCCACCCATCCCGGCAAGTTCGACGCCGGCATGGGAGCCGAGGCCATCAAGAACCTGCTGCGGCGCGTGGACGTGGAGACACTGGCCATCGACCTCCGGTTCCGGATGAGGAACGAGACCTCCCAGCTCAGGCGTCTGAAGTACGCCAAGCGCCTGAAGGTCGTCGATTCCCTGCGGAAGTCGGGAAACAAGCCGGAATGGATGATCCTGGACGTGATCCCGGTGCTGCCGCCCGAGTTGCGGCCGCTGGTCCCGTTGGACGGAGGCCGCTTTGCCACTTCCGATCTGAACGACCTCTACCGCCGGGTGATCAATCGCAACAACCGGCTCAAGAAGCTGATGGAGCTGCGGGCTCCGGAGGTGATCATCCGCAACGAGAAGCGGATGCTCCAGGAGGCCGTCGACGCCCTCTTCGACAACGGGCGCCGGGGACGGGTCCTCCGGGGCGTCAAGAACCGGCCGCTCAAGTCTCTTTCCGATGCCCTGAAGGGGAAGCAGGGCCGGTTTCGACAGAACCTGCTGGGCAAGCGGGTGGACTATTCGGGACGCTCCGTCATCGTGGTGGGTCCCGAGTTGAAGCTGCATCAGTGCGGTCTGCCCAAGATCATGGCGCTGGAGCTGTTCAAGCCCTTCATCTACAGCCGCTTGGAGAAGGAGGGGCACGTCACCACCATCAAGGGCGCCAAGGAGATGGTGGAGAGCCAGGACGCCCTGGTCTGGGACATCCTCGAGGACGTGATCAAGCAGCATCCGGTGCTGCTGAACCGGGCGCCCACCCTCCACCGCCTGGGCATCCAGGCCTTCGAGCCGGTGCTGGTGGAAGGGAAGGCCATCCGCATTCATCCGCTGGTCTGCACCGCCTTCAACGCCGACTTCGACGGCGACCAGATGGCGGTTCACATTCCGCTCTCCCAGGAGTCGCAGATCGAGGCCTCGGTCCTGATGCTGTCCTCCAACAACCTGCTCTCGCCGGCCAACGGGCAGCCTCTGGCGATCCCGTCTCAGGACATCGTGCTGGGTTGCTACTATCTGACCAGCTCCCAGACCGAACCCGATGGAAAGGATCGCCTGTTCGCCAACGCGGAGGAGGTGCTGCACGCGCTGGAGGCGGAGGGCATCGGCCTCTTGGAGCCCATCCGCCTGCGGTACACGGGCGAATTCATGGACCTCACCCTCCAGTACGACGACCAGAACCTGACTCATGCCGACGTCCAGGAGGTCATCGACCAGAACATCTCCACCACCGTGGGCCGGGTCATCTTCAACGACCATCTGCCCGGCGAGATGCCCTTCATCAACGGGATCCTCAAGCAGAAGGGTCTCCAGCAACTGGTCAACTACTGCTACCTGCACTTCGGCCACAAGAAGACGGTCGCGATGGTGGACCAGTTGAAGGACCTGGGATTCCGGTATGCGACCCAGGCCGGGTTCACCATCGGCATCGACGACCTGGTGGTCCCGGAGCGGAAGGAGGAGATGGTCGAGGTGGCCCGCAAGGACGTGATCGAGGTGGAGCAGCAGTACCAGGACGGAGTCATCACCAACGGCGAGCGCTACAACAAGGTCGTCGCCATCTGGTCGGACGTGACCGAAAAGGTGTCGGACGAGATGTTCGAGTCCATGTCCGCCGTCGGCAAGGGCGGGAATATGAATTCCGTCTACATCATGGCCGACTCGGGAGCTCGGGGCAGCAAGCAGCAGATCCGCCAGTTGGCCGGCATGCGGGGACTCATGGCCAAGCCCTCGGGTGAGATCATCGAGACCCCCATCACCTCCAATTTCCGGGAAGGCCTGACCGTGCTCCAGTACTTCATCTCCACCCACGGGGCGCGAAAGGGTCTGGCCGACACGGCCCTGAAGACGGCCGACTCGGGCTACCTGACCCGGCGCCTGGTGGACGTGGCGCAGGACGTGATCATTACCGAGGAGGACTGCAACTCCGTGGCCGGCATCAGCGTCACGGCCCTGGTGGAGGGTGGCGAGATCATCGAGCCGCTGCGCGACCGGATCGTGGGCCGGGTCGCCCTGGACAAGGTGGTGGACCCCTTCACCGGCGAGACCCTGGTCAACGTCAACGAGCTCATCGACGAGAACATGGCGGCCCTGATCCAGGCCGCCGGCATCGAGCAGGTCATGATTCGCTCCGTTCTGACCTGCAAGTCCAAGCGCGGACTCTGCCGCATGTGCTACGGCCGCAACCTGGCCACCGGGCGGATGGTCGATCTGGGCGAGGCCGTGGGCGTTCTGGCCGCCCAGTCCATCGGGGAGCCGGGGACGCAGCTCACCATGAGGACCTTCCATATCGGAGGGGCGGCGACCAGGATCGAGGAGCAGTCGACCCTGGAGGCCAGGAACGACGGCAGCGTCCATTTCCTGAAGATCCAGACCGTGACCGACAAAGAGGGCTTTCTGGTGGCCATGAACCGGACCGGCAGCCTCATCGTCCAGGACAGCAGGGGCCGGGAGAAGGAACGCTACCCGGTGGTCTACGGAGCCCGGCTCATGGTCAAGGACGGCCAGAAGATCGAGGCCGGCCAGAAGATGGTGGAGTGGGACCCGTTCACCTTCTCCATCCTGTCGGAATTCGGGGGAACGGTGGCCTTCCGCGAGATCATCGAAGGGGTCACCATGAAGGAGGAACTGGACGAGGTGACCGGTCTGGCCCGAAAGGTCATCACCGAGGCCGTCGACGAAAAGCGCCAGCCTCAGATCCAGATCAAGGACGAGGCGGGCAAGGTGGTCAAGTCCTACCTGGTTCCCTCCAAGGCCCACCTCATGGTGGACCAGGGCGACGAGATCTTCCCTGGAGGAATCCTGGCCAAGATCCCCCGGGAAACCACCAAGACCAAGGACATCACCGGCGGCCTGCCCCGCGTCGTGGAGCTCTTCGAGGCCCGGAAACCGAAGGAGACGGCGGTCATCACCGAGATCGACGGCGTGGTGAACTATGCCGGCTTCACCCGCGGCCAGAGAAAGATCGTGGTCGAGAACAAGTCGGCCCAGACCCGGGCCGAGTACCTGCTTCCCCGCGGCGTCCATATCAACGTCCAGGAAGGAGAGTTCGTCAAGGCGGGCGAGGCCCTGATGGACGGTCCCCGGAATTCCCACGACATCTTGAAGGTGCTGGGCGAAAAGGAGATGCAGAGCTACCTGGTGAACGAGGTCCAGGAGGTCTACCGCCTCCAGGGCGTCAACATCAACGACAAGCACATCGAGGTCATCGTTCGCCAGATGATGCGGTGGATCAAGGTCGTGAACGTGGGAGACACCGAGTTTCTCCTGGAGGAGCAGGTGGACCGGTTCCGCTTCCAGGAGGAGAACCAGCGGTCCATCAGCGAGGAAGGCACTCCGGCCACGGGCCGGCCGCTGCTGCTGGGGATCACCAAGGCGTCTCTGAGCACCGACTCCTTCATCTCCGCGGCGTCGTTCCAGGAGACCACCCGGGTTCTGACCGAGGCCTCCATCCGGGGCAAGATCGACTACCTGAGGGGGCTCAAGGAGAACGTGATCATGGGCCGGCTGATCCCGGCCGGGACCGGCATGGACCACTATCGCGCCGTCGAGGTGGAGAGACCCGCCCGGGAAATGGAAGAAGATCTCGCGGAGGAGATGGACCTCGTTCCCGCGCCCGAGAAAGTCGTGCGCAACCCCGAATGGGAAGCCGCCGCCGCCGTCTTGTCCGGAGCACGCACCCCGTCCGGCCGGAGTTGAGGAGGCGCGATTCCCAATCGCCGGGGAGGGGCGATTTCCAATCGCCCGACAGGAAGGGCGGTTTCTAGCCGCCCCGTATTCCGTGCTGCGACTTGTGACGCGATAGGGTGTGAGGAAGCGCGGAGGGGGGACTATCGTCCCCCCCGGTCCCCCCGCCCCGGCGGCCGGGATGCCGCCGCTCCCCGGGGAGGGGCGATTTCCTAATCCGAAGTTCCAGGCCCAGAGACAAGATA
>JAJDTT010000084.1 GCA_022827025.1 Acidobacteriota bacterium | reverse complement strand
CTGGACGGACGTGAACTACGTCGATCTGGTGGAGGATCCGCTGGCGGTGGTGCACGGTATCTATGAGCGGTTCAATTGGCCGCTCAAACAGTCGGTCCTGAACACCATGGATGACTGGCTGTTCCAGCAAAGGGAGCGTCGCCGCAAGGAGCCGAAACACCGCTACGACCTGGCGGACTATGGCTTGACGTCCGAGGAGGTCAACGCTGCATTTGCGGGTTACCGGGATTTCCTCACCCGCAGGGGCATTCGCAAATCTGAAGTGTGATCTGGTGCTAAACGCGCCGTACCGCGGCGCTCGAGATCATTTCGGCGTTACCGGCACCTTTGCCGTTAATCCTCCTTCGCGAGGACCTCGTTCAGCGCCGCCTCAGCCGAGCTGAACATTTCCTCAAGGATCTTCTGGCGCCGGTTTCTCAAACGCTCGACGAACTGCCACAGGGAATTCGTAATTTCAGAGATCGCCGCCTCCCGTGTCTGGAGGGAGAGGGTTCGGTCGTTCTTGTATTCGAATTTCTCGATCGTGAAATTGGCGATATCCCGGATGTTCTCTCCCACGATGTCAAAGTTGACTGCGATCTTCACGGGGATCGTGCTGGGCGCCCCGGTTGCCGCTGGATCGCTCTCCGCGCCCGTTTCCCCTACGATGGCTTCGATTGCCGCGCTTTGAGAGTCGTAGAGCGAGATGATCTGATCAAAGCCGCTCACCGTGACGATGTCGCGGATCGATCTGGACAGGTTGCAGATACCGAAGGACCTTCCCGGTTCGGTGAACTTCTTGGCGATGACCAGGCAGACTCGAAGTCCCGCGCTGCTGAGGTAGCCCAATTGCCCAAAATCCAGAATCATGGCGTTCTCGTCGGGATCGATTCCCGACTCCAGGATATTCTGGCATTCAAGGTAATTGGTCCCGTCGATCCGGCCGACAGGCATCGCAATCAGAATTCCTGCTCGTCTGCTCCATTTGACTAGTGGCGGCATATCTTTCTCCTTCTGGATGTGAATATTAGCATTATCCTCGGCCGACTTGTAGCCGCATGGAGCCGGACGAAAAACGGGGACGGCAACGCTTGTCTGCCGAGTCCGGTTCTGCTATCGAAGGAATGTCCGGCACGGAATCGGTGGCCATCGACGCGCGGCGGACGACCGGACCGCCGGGGAGTGGAGCAGAGTGGATCCCGAATGCCTCGACCATCGCCTCACCGCGAAGGAACGCCGTCAGTTCGAGCAGGAGGGATATTTCATCGTTCCCGACGCCCTGCCGGAGTCATTGGTCCATGGCCTGGGGTCGGTCGTGGACCGGCTGGACCGCCAGTCTCGCCGGAAGCACGGCATCGGCAGCCGGGAGATGATCCACATCCTGGACTTCATCGGCCGGGACGATCTCTTCCTCCGCTTGCTGGATTGGCCTCTGACCTTTCCCAAGGTGTGGGGAATCCTGGGTTGGAATATCCAGTTCTCTTCTACGGTTACAGCTATCGCTGGCTCAGGCCCCGGGACGACATGACCGTCGATCACGTGATGGGCCGTTGCGACCCGATTCGGCGGCAGCTCCTGGGCGCCGGCACCGGCGGCATGGGCTACACCTCGCCGGGTCCGGACGACGTCCCGCTCAAGGCCTGGATGGAGCAACATCTGCCACCCGAAGAAGTACCCGCTTAGCTGTTGTCCCGTCACGGGACGCTGGCGAACGTCGTAGCGAAAAGGTATATTATCGCCAAGTGCGTCGATGGCCCTGCTCGTGCCGGAGCAACGGGATCCATCGGCCCGCTGGAATCCACAGCACCTTTTTCGCGGGGATCGCTCATGTTGCAAAATCGTCGAACATTTCTGAGGGCCGCCGGGATGAGCTTGACGCTGCCCTGGCTGGAGTCGATTCCCGGTCTGGCCGCAGTGCCGGTGGGGGATGTGGCAGCCGGTCCGCCCATTCGCTTTGTGGCGACATTCTTTCCCTTGGGCGTCAACACGCACGAGTGGGGCGCCTCCGGAGAGGGCTCGACCCTCACCTTCAAGCCGACCCTGGAGCCCCTGCGGCCCATCCAGCACAAGGTCAACGTCCTGCAGGACCTGTCCCATCCCCACCTGAAGAAGCTGCGGGGACACGCCGGGAAGGTGGCCTCCCTGTACACCGGCGAGCCGGGCGGACGGGACCACAGCCGTGCCGGGACTTCCATCGATCAGCTTATCGCCAACCGGATCGGGCACCATACCGAGTTCCCGTCTCTTGCCCTCGGGATTGCACCCTCCAGAAACCGCCGGGGATTCTACGACTCGGCCGTTTCCTGGGTCAGCCCCGACAGGCCTCTGGCCAAGGAGATCGATCCGGCCATGACCTTTGATGCCCTCTTCGGGGACAAGTCCTGGTTGAAGCGGGACCGGAGCGTTCTGGACCTGGTGCTGGATCAGGCAAAGACACTGGAGGGGCGTCTGAGCGCTCAGGACAGCCAGACCCTGTCGGAGTACTTCCAGGGCATTCGCGAGTTGGAGCAGCGGATCGCCCGTCTCGACCGGGACAAGGCCGATTGGCAGCGTCACCAGCAGTCCGAGGCCGGCTCCATCTCTCGCCGCTTCCATCCGGAAGATCCCCGAGGGGCGGGGGAGACCCCGGACTTCGCTCTCTATCAGCCGGAAGATTTCCGCGAGCACACCCGGCTCATGCTGGACCTGATGGTGTTGGCGCTGCGGATGGACAAGACCCGGGTGCTGAGCTTCATGTTCGACAGCTACGGACCCAAGTACAGCGACTTCAGCTTCATCCCCGGTGTCCGGGGCGAGTGGCATGCGCTGAGCCACCACAAGGAGACCCCCAGCTCCCTGCACCAGTATCACCTCATCAACCGCTGGCACGTCTCCGAGTACACCTATCTGCTCCAGAAGATGGACCAGGTGAAGGAAGGGGATGGAACTCTGCTGGATCACTCCATGGTCATGATCGGCTCCGGCATGTGGGACGGGAACCGCCATACCTGCGAACAGTATCCGATCCTCCTGGGCGGCAGCGCGGGCGGCCGGATCAAGACCGGCCGAGCCATCGATTTCCAGGGGGGATCCATGTCCCAGCTCTTCCTGTCGCTGGCCGAGAACGTGGGAGCACCCATGGACCGGTTCAAGGAAGCCACCGAGTCCCTGGGTTCCACCCTGACGGGTTGAGGAGGCCTACATGACGTCCGTTCCCGGACGCGGCTCGTCTCGCATCCGAATCCTCGGATTCCTGTGGGCTCTCCTCATGGGCGTCGCGGGACCGGCGGTGCTGGGCCGGCAGGCTCCGCCGGCCGGGGACTGGGACGCCAAGGTCCACGCCGTCTTCAGCCGTTACTGCCAGAGCTGCCACGGCGAGAACAATTCGCAAGGCGGTCTGCGCCTGGACCGGCTCGAAAATGCCCTTCGGGGTAGCGACAGCGGCCGGGTGATGATTGCCGGAAATTCTGCCGGAAGCCGTCTGATCCGGCGTCTCAGCCTGTCCCCGGACCATCCCGAGACCATGCCCCCCAAGGGCCTTCCGCGGCCCACGCCCGAGCAGATCGCCCTGCTGGCGGACTGGATCGACCGGGCGTCCTCCTGGCCGGAACCGGCGGAACTTTCGGCGGAGAATGCCGCCGAACCGGCCGTGCCCTATACCGAGCTGCAGGGACCCGCCGCCGAGTTGAAGTTCGAGGAGCACATCCACCCCTTTCTGAAGCACTACTGCTACGGCTGCCACGACAATGCGACCCGGGAAGGAGGCTTGGACCTTCAGGAGAGCGTGGAGCAGCGGTTCGACGAGGAACTGCGGAAGTGGCACAAGACCTGGGGCAACGTGGCGCGGGCCCTCACCACCGGCTCCATGCCCCATCCGGCCCAGAAGCACCAGCCGTCCGAACAGGAAAGGGAAGTCTTCGCCATGTGGTACGAGCGGGCTCTGGAAGAACGGGTGACCCCCGAATCTTCCCGGGCCAGCAATGCCCGCCTGCGGCAGTTGACTCCCTTCGAATATGACAACACGGTTCGCGACCTGACGGGACTCGACCTGGACCTGAGCCGGCTCACTCAGCCTGGGGGCGTGGCCAGCGACGGCGGTTTCGCCAATCGGGGTCACGAAATGCAGTTGTCGCCCACCAAGCTGGCGCGTTATATGAAGGCGGCGGACAAGATCGCGTCCCACGCCGTCCTGGACCCGGACATGGGGATCCGATTCGGGCCGCCGGCTTCTTCCGAAAAGCCGGTGCCGCTTCCGTCGGACGAATGGCGCACCCGGGCCCTGCACCACCTGCTGGCCTTCGCCGAGCGCGCCTGGCGCCGGCCCCTGCGGCAAGACGAAGTCAGGAGCCTGACCACTTTTCTGGACGGCCGGATCCGTGAAGGGATGGACCGCCAGGCAGCTGTCAGAAAGGGGATTCAGGGGATACTGTCCTCGCCCCAATTCGTCTACCTGGCCGAGGTGCACGGTTGGGAGCGGAAGCGCATCAACTGGAGCGACAAGAAGCGGACGCCGTCGAAGGCCACCGGACCGCTGAGCCATCATGCGGTGGCGTCGCGCCTCTCCTATTTCCTCTGGTCGGCTCCACCCGACTGGGAGTTGATCCGGCTGGCTCTGGAGGAGCGGCTTCACGATCCCCAGGTTCTTGAAACCCAGGTGAAACGAATGCTCCGCGATCCCCGGGCGGCGGCTCTGGCCACCCAGTTCGTGGGCCAGTGGCTCAAGTTCAACAAGGTGAAGGACCATCTGGACGTCTCCCGGGAGGAGTTCCCCCGCTTTACCGAGACGCTTCAGGCGTCCATGTACGGGGAGATCCGGAGTTTCGTCGAAGAGGTCATTCGCCAGGACCTGAGCATCCTCAATCTCCTGGACTCCGATTTCACCTTCGTCAACGGCGAGCTCGCCGATTTCTACGGCATGAGGGGGGTCGAAGGCGACGCCTTTCGGAAGGTCTCGTTGTCCGAGAACGACGGCCGCGGCGGACTGCTGGGCATGGCGGGAATCCTGAGTCTCACCTCCCACCCGAACCGCCGCAGCGCCATCGAGCGCGGCGCCTACATCCTGGACGAGGTCCTGGGAACCCCGACGCTGCCGCCTCCGGTGGATACGGGCAAGCTGGAGGACTCCCGGAACGGGGACGCGGCCGAGATGAGTTTGCGCGAGGTGATGGCGGCGCACCGCCAGGACACGCGCTGCGCCGGCTGTCACAACCGCATCGATCCGCTGGGGTTGGCGCTGGAGGAGTTCGACGCCATCGGACGGCGCAGCCGGAAGCCGGTGTCGGACCCGGAGCCGTTGCCGGACGGCACCCTGGTTCACGGACTGAAGGACCTGAAGAGCTACCTGCTCCAGGAACATCGACGGCGGACCTTCGTCCGGAACTTTGCCGAGAATCTGGTCGTATACGCCCTGACGCGCGAGCTCCAGTCGGGCGACTTCTACACCGTGCTGTCGGCGCGCCGCGCTCTGGAAGAGAATGGCTACCGAATCTCCGCCGCCGCCGCGGCGGTCGTGACGAGCAACGTTTTCTTGCAGCGGTCCGAGGAATAGGCGGGGAGTTTGACACCGCGTCGCCGGCGTCCGGCCGGCGTAGCCGAATGTGGGAGAGAACATGATCTTTTGGGACGTTTCCGGCAAACTCAGCATGCCGAAGCCGGAGGATGCGCTTTCGGGCCGGACCGACCCCATGCCGGTTCCTGTCCGGCATTTTGTCTTGGACAGTCCCTTGTTGCCTCCATTCCCGGCCGGACTGGAAACGGCTCTCTTCGGACTCGGGTGCTTCTGGGGGGCGGAGCGGAAGTTCTGGGAGGCTTCCGGCGTCTTCTCGACCTCCGTGGGCTACGCTGGCGGGTACACTCCCAACCCCACCTACCAGGAAGTGTGCAGCGGCCTGACCGGTCACAACGAAGTGGTCCGCGTGGTCTACGATCCCGCGCGGACCAGTTACGGAGAGATGCTCCGGATCTTCTGGGAAAACCACGATCCGACCCAGGGCATGCGCCAGGGCAACGACGTGGGGACCCAGTACCGCTCAGGAATCTACACCGGATCCGATCGTCAGAAGGACCTGGCTCTGGCCTCGAGGGACGCCTTCCAGCAGGAGCTGACCACGGCCGGGTTCGGTCCGGTCACCACCGAGATCCTGCCCGCTCCCGATTTCTACTACGCGGAGGACTACCACCAGCAGTATCTGGCCAAGAACCCCGCGGGCTACTGCGGTCTGGGAGGGACGGGAGTCCGCTGTCCGGCTGCCATGGAACGGGTCTAAGGAGGGGCGACATTCCTGTCGCCCACTGGGAAGGAGCGACTTTCCAGTCGCCCGTATTTCCCCCTCTTGAACTCGGCGGTTCCGAGGCTTCTCGCCGCCGATTCATCAACAATCTCGGGAGCGGGCAACTACCCTGACTTGAAGTGCGCGCGGTAGTCCTCCAGCAGGGCCGCGGCTCCGGTCCGGATGAACCCCAATTCCGATTCCGCTTCGAAGAATGTGGCGCCCTTGCGGACCCACTCCCCCGCGGCGGCGCCGCCGGAGGGGGTCGTGCCGAAGGCCACGCCATACTTCTTGCAGAGCGCCAGAACCTCCGCCATGGGGCCCCGCACCGCGGGATGGTCGTAGTCGCCCGGATGTCCGAACTCGATGGAGGTGTCTCCGGGTCCCACGTAGCACATGTCGACCCCGGGCTGACTCAGGATCTCCTCCGCGTTCTCGTATCCACGGACCGTTTCCAGATGCACCACCACCGCCGTCTCCTGGTCCTGCTCGTCCATCCAGCCCTGCCAGTCGGTGACTTCCCGGTAGTCGCTGTTGCCCCATCCCGGCGCCACGGCCCTCGTTCCCGCCGGCGGGAACTTGAGATAGCTCAGCAGCTTTTGAACCTGCTCCCGGGTCTCGGTCCGGGGGAGCTGGATGCCCACCACTCCCGCTTCCAGCAGCTTCGAGACCTCCTGCCGCTCCAGTTGGGGCGTCTTGGCGATGGGGGGCAAACCGTTGTCGCGGGCGGCGAGGATGGTGTCGGCCAGGTCCTGCAGGTCGAAGAGGCTGTGCTCGTACTCGATGTAAACGAAGTCGAATCCCGCGTGCCGGAACAGCTTGATGAGGGACGGATGGGCATACGCCTCCAGCATGGGGCCGATCAGCACCTCACCCCGCTTCAGCCGGGCCTTGAGATGCCGCCCCGGCCCTCCCTCCGGGTACCAGGGGTTGTCGATTCCGCGGTTGGTCTTTCGACGTTGGTGCATTCGCTCTCCCTGTAGCGTGTATTACGCGATCCAGTTTTCGATCCTGAGGCCGGGAACTCTGGAGAAGTGTTTCCGGTTGTTGGTCACCAGAACACAGCCGATGCTCAGAGCGTGCGCGGCGATCATGGCGTCATTGCCGCCGATGGGTTTCCCAATCTTCAACAACTCTGCCTGGAGCACAGCATATTCGTCCGCTGCCGTTGCATCCCATGCCATGATGCGGTTCAGTCGATCGCAGAATAACCGGATAGCGAGCCGGTACCTGTCGCGCCGCTGTGATCGTTCGGCACCCAACCTCAACTCGGCATATGAGATGGCGGATATGGAGATTTCCGCGCCCGAAAGCGCCTTGGCCTGAAGGGTCCCCAAGAGCCGGGGATTTCTGGCCCGAATAACGTAACTGCAAATGTCGGTATCCAACATATACCGCATCAAAACTTGACTCGTTGACCATCCGTCAGTTCGGGTCTTTCCGCCATAAATTCGTCGCCCACGGAAGGTGCTTCTTCCGCGTACGATTGCCAGGTCTTGCGGATGGGCACGAGAATCAGGGCCTCCCCCTCCTTCCGCATGATCACCTCGTCGACTCCCTCGAAGCGAAACGCCTTGGGAATCCGAACGGCCTGACTGCGACCGTTAAGGAATAATTTTGCAGTGGTTTTCATAACAAAATCCGGGATCAAGTCGGAATTGGATTGAGCAGGGTCGATATATCACAGGCATATGCCGAGCTGCAAGCGGATCCGTCTTCGGGACCCTCGGCTGCTATACTGGCGCTTCCCCCAACGGCACCGAATCCATTCGGGAGAGGACTCCATGAATCGAAGGGAAGCGCTTCAAGCGGGAGCGGCTTCGCTGGTCCTGCCGGCGCTGACTCCTCGCGTGTCCGCCCACACCGCGGAAGGTCCTTCGGGTAGCCGGATCCGGACGGCGATTCAGAAGGTCTGCGCTTGGCCCAATCTCAAGCGTCTTGAGGGCGGCACCCTGGTCGCTTTCATCTACAACCAGCCCTGTCACGGCCTCTGGGAGGGGGACCTGGACTGCTGGGCCAGCGAGGACGACGGGCGCACCTGGCGCTTTCGCAGCCGGCCGGCCCAACATGAGCCGACCACGGCCCGGATGAACTGCGCGGCCGGGTTCGCGGCCAACGGAGACCTCGTCGTCCTCTGCAGCGGTTGGGCGGACCGGGCGCCCAAGGGTGTCCTGAGCGGGCCCCACCGGCGGGTGGTCCGGGCCTGGATCTGCCGCTCGGCCGACGGCGGCCGGACCTGGGAGGTGAGCCGCGACTTTCCCGCGCCTCCCGATTCACCCGCCGGCCGGGACAACGAGTTCATCCCCTTCGGCAATCTCCGCATCGCGGAGGACGGATCGCTATGCGTCGCGGTCTACCTCCGAAAGGGTGACTTGCGGGAGGCCTACCTGCTCCGCAGCCGCGACGACGGTTGGACCTGGGGCAATCGCGTGCCCTTGAATCCCGAGGGGAACGAGACCGACATCCTGCATCTGGGAGGAGGGCGCTGGTTGGCCGCCTCGCGGGAATTCAGGCAGAGGCGCGACGTTCACTTGGAACTGTTCGTCTCCAACGACGACGCCCGCACCTGGGAGAGGCGGATGCCCCTGAGCCTGCCCATGCAGGTGACCGGCAACCTGGCCGCACTCGCGGACGGACGTATCCTGCTCAGCTACGGGAACCGCTGCTGGAACAACTTCGGAGTGGACGTCCGCCTCAGCGAGGACCAGGGAACGACGTGGAGCCCGCCCATCCGGATCGCCGACTGTCCCCGGGCCGACTGCGGCTATCCCAGCAGTGTCCAGCTCTCCGACGGCCGGGCCGTCACCGCCTACTACACGCAGGTTTCGGAAGACTTCCACTACGAGATGCGCGTGGCCACGTGGCGCCCCGGGGACTACACGGCGTCGGGCCGGCCGGGTTCGTAGGAAAACCTGGAAGCCGGCGATTTGCCGGCAGGGGGATCCTCCTCACCCGGGATCGTCGCCTGCTTCAGGCCAGGAACTCCTCCACCACTCTTCCGTGGATGTCGGTCAGCCGGTGGTGCCGGCCCTGGAACTTGAAGGTGAGCCGGGTGTGGTCGATGCCCAATGCATGGAGAACGGTGGCCTGGAAGTCGTGGACGTGCACCGGGTCCCGGGCCACGTTGTAGCCGAAGTCGTCGGTCTCCCCGTAAACGGTGCCGGCCTTCATGCCGCCGCCGGCCATCCACATGGTGAAGCACCGGGGGTGATGGTCGCGGCCGTAGTTGTCCTCGGTGAGCTGGCCCTGGCAGTAGACCGTCCTTCCGAACTCGCCGCCCCAGATCACCAGGGTCTCTTCCAGGAGTCCCCGTTGCTTCAGGTCCGTCACCAGCGCGGCGCTGGCCTGATCCGTGGCGGTGCACTGCTCCCGGATGGCGCTGGGAAGGTTGAGATGCTGATCCCAGCCCCGGTGGAAGAGTTGCACGAAACGGACCCCTTTCTCGCTGAGGCGCCGGGCCAGCAGGCAGTTGGCGGCATAGGTTCCGGGCGTCCTGGAGTCCGGTCCGTAGAGATCGAAGGTGCGCTCCGGTTCCCGGGAGACGTCGGTCAACTCCGGGACCGAGGCCTGCATCCGGAAGGCCATCTCGTACTGGGAGATCCGGGCGGCGATCTCGGGATCGCCCAGGGAGTCCATCCGGATTCGGTTCAACTCTCCGATGCCGTCCATCATCCGGCGCCGGGTGGCCGTGTTGATCCCCGGCGGGTTGGAGAGATAGAGCACCGGATCGCCGCCGCCCCGGAACTTGACGCCCTGGTGGCTGGAGGGGAGGAAAGCGCTGCCCCACATCCGGGACATGATGGGCTGCATGGCCCGATTCTCCCCCTTGGAGACCAGGACCACGAAGCTGGGCAGGCTCTCGTTCTCGCTGCCCAGTCCGTAGCTCAGCCAGGCGCCCATGCTGGGCCGGCCCGGCTGCTGGCTCCCGGTCTGGATGAAGGTCATGGCCGGATCATGGTTTATGGCTTCGGTGTGCACCGTCTTCACCACCAGCAGGTCATCCACGACCCGGGCCGTGTGAGGCAGCAGATCGCTGACCCAGGTCCCGGATTGGCCGTGTTGGGCGAACCGGAAAAGGGAAGGGACCACCGGGAGCTGCGCCTGCTGCGACGTCATGCCGGTGATGCGCTGTCCCATGCGGATGGAGCCGGGCAGTTCGGTGCCTCTCAACTCGTGGAGCCGCGGTTTGTAGTCGAAGAGGTCCAACTGGGAGGGTCCGCCCGATTGGTAGAGGAAGATCACCCGCTTGGCGCGGGGAGCGAAGTGGGGCAGGCCGGGCAGCCCCCCTTTTCCGGTTGGGCCATCCACGGAGCCGGCAGCGAGATCGGAAGGCAGGAGCGAGGCCAGCGCCGCGGTGCCCATCCCCAGCGTGGTTCGTGCGAAGAAATGCCGCCGCGTCCAAGCCGGATGGAGTGTCAGGTTCGAAT
This sequence comes from Acidobacteriota bacterium, assembly GCA_022827025.1. Taxonomy (GTDB): domain Bacteria; phylum Acidobacteriota; class UBA6911; order RPQK01; family JAJDTT01; genus JAJDTT01. Next base: position 327 of record JAJDTT010000084.1, on the reverse strand, counting down.
TCACCGACCGTTTCCTGATGATGCCATGGATTGATCTGGTCAGAGTGAGTTTATTCGGGGCTGGCCATTCCGGTCAACGGAGGGGGGACTTTCCTGTCCCCCCATAGAAGGGGCGTGTTTTACGCGCCCCGTATTCTTTGGTCGATTGTAGATCCGGAAGACGGCGCCTATAAGACGCCGCTCCAATCGGCGCCCGGAAGGACGCCGCTCCGACGCCCGTCCCAGTCGGTGCCCGGAAGGACGCCGGTGCTCGTTTGGAGGGGCGTCATTCTTGGCGCCCTCTTTCGAGCGTTGGGTGTGCTCGAAGCTCGGCGGCTGGACGTCTTG
>JAJDTT010000140.1 GCA_022827025.1 Acidobacteriota bacterium | reverse complement strand
GCGTGTCCTTCGGCCACGGCGCTCGGCCCAACGCTCGATTGCGGATAACGTGGGCGCCGCCGTCAGGGTAAGTACGAGTGGAATGTCTGTCCCCTCTGAATCGGAGCGGCTGTTTTTCCCGGCCTTCACTCGATGTGACGTCTCCGGCGTGTCCGGTATGGCCCGCCCTTGCTTCTTCAAGGTGTCGAACGGATCGGTGAGGGCGTCGTCCACGTTCTGGAGCCAATCCAGGACCTCCTCCAGCGTGTGCTCAAATGCAGACGCCAATGCGTTTCGGGCGACTGCGTCCCGCGGGCCAACGCGCCATGAGCGAATCTTGAGGCACTCCGCCTTCAATATGTCGAGGTAGGCTTCAACCTTCCCCATGGTGGCGAAAACTCGTGCCCCATCAGAATTGCCGGTCGCAAACCCTGTGGCCAGCTTCTCCACCTCCCGGGTCAGCCCGTCGAGGATGTCACTGTAGGTGGCCACATGACTCCTGACGGCATCAAATATGCCGCGACCGGACTCACCACTGGGCCTGAAGGACTGGGCTAATCGCGGGGTGGCGTGTGTTCCGTCGTTGAACTTCTGCAGGATACGCCGTGTAGCATCGCGAAACGCAACCAGTTCGGGATCTAGCCGATAAGTGGCATCCATTTAGTAGAGACTCTCGGTCACGGCCAACACGCACTTAACCCGCGCCATCTCTTCTGTTCTTCTTGAGTCGTGACAAAAGGAGGGTTCCCAACCCCAACAGGATCTCGTCCACAAACGGGACGAGATCGGGGACCAATACGTCCAGAAAGAAGACGGCGGCCGTGAGCAGGAAGAGGTACGGGAATCGAAGCTGGGAGAGAAACTCGGAAATCGTAGAAGGCATGGCGGCGCTGCTCGGGGACGCAGTCAGTCTAGCAGATCGAATCGGCTCGACCCGCTCTCCTCGCGAGCCCGCACGAATTGAGTTTCAGTTCGCCACAAGTGTATTCTTCCGCCGTTTTCACTCATTGGAATCCGTAAGGAGATCAATCATGCGATTGCAGGATCGGGTCGCCGTGGTGACGGGCGGCGGGGGCGGCATCGGCTCCGGGATCAGTCTGGCACTGGCGCGGGACGGGGCCGACGTGGTGGTTTCGGACATCGACGTGGAAGCGGCGGAACGCTGTGCCTCCCAGGTGCGGGAGCAGGGGCGCGGGTCCCTGGTCGTCCGGGCGGACGTCACCGTCGCACAGGATTGTCTCGACCTGGTGGAGGCCGGACTGAAGGCGTTCGGCAAAATCGACATCCTGGTCAACAACGCCGGGCTCTTCGGCAGGCGGATCGGCATGCCCTTCACGAACCAGGAGGAAGAGGACTGGGACAACTGCTACCGGGTCAACGTCAAGGGTCCGTTCCTGCTCTCCAAGGCGGTGGCGCCGCACATGATGGAGCGCCGGTACGGCAAGATCATCAACATCTCCTCCATCGCCGCCCGGCGGGACGCCCAGATCCTGCCGGACTACACCGCCGCCAAGAACGCCGTGCTGAGCCTGACCCGGGTCACGGCCAAGGACCTGGCTCCCTACAACGTCAACGTGAATGCGATCTGCCCGGGCATGATCTGGTCCCCGTTCTGGCACCGGTTGGCCCCCATGATCGGCGCGCACCCCGATTTCGCCGTAGAGGATCCTCGCCGGATGTTCGAGCAGTGGGTCAAGAGCGCCACTCCCATGCAGCGGGCGCAGACCCCCGAGGACATCGGTCACCTGGCGGCGTTCCTGGCTTCGGACGAGGCCCGCAACATCACGGGTCAGACCATCTGCGTGGACGGCGGCGCGGCCATGGGATAATGAGCCTGCCGGTCCGGCTCCGGCGGGCGCGCCTCCAGTTGCATCATCGGGAATGGGAATAGGGGGATAGCAGGATGGCAATGGACCACGAACTGGCGTATCAGCCCCTCTATCGGCTCCGGGAACTCATCGCGGCCAAGGAGCTGTCGCCGGTGGAGCTGGCGGAGGCCACGCTGGAGAGGATCGAACGGTACAACGACCGGCTCGGCGCCTTCATTACGGTGACGGACGATCTGGCGCTGGACCAGGCGCGGGAAGCGGAGGCGGCGGTCATGGCGGGCGAGCCTCTGGGACTTCTGCACGGAATTCCCGTGCCCATCAAGGACCTGGAGGGGGTCAAGGGAGTCCGCTTCACCCACGGATGTGTTCCGGCCGATGAGATCGCCGCGAGCGACGCCCTCTGCGTGGAGCGGGTGACGGACGCCGGCGGGATCATCATCGGAAAGACCAACACTCCCGAGTTCGGATTCTCGGGCACCACCGAGAACCTGGTCTACGGTCCCTGCCGGAATCCCTGGAATCCGGAAAGAACGTCCGGAGGCTCCAGCGGTGGAGCGGGTGCGGCCGTGGCTGCGGGCCTCACTTCCGTGGCCCAGGGCAGCGACGGCGGCGGCAGCATCCGAATCCCCTCTTGCCTGAACGGCATCTACGGCCTCAAGGCGACCCAGGGACGCATTCCCCGACGCCACTCGGACATGAGCTCGTGGAATCCCATCAACAACTCGTCGGTCGGTCCCATGACCCGCACGGTCCGGGACGCCGCCATTCTGGCGGCCGCGCTGGCCGGGCCCGCTCCGGACGCCGAGTACGGGACCATCCAGGAGGAGCCGCCCGACTTCGAGGCGGCGCTGGGCCGGGGTGTTCGCGGTCTGAGGGTCGGGTTCAATCTGGATCTGGGGGGAGCCGTCGTGGATCCCCAAGTCGCGGAGCGTGTCGTGCGCGCGGTGCTGGTGTTCGACGAGTTGGGCGCCCGGGTGGAGGAGGTCACCTTCGGTCCGGACCGGAATGAGGTGATGTTCCAGGATTTCTTCGACTACTTCGCGGCCAAGGGGTACGCCTGCCTCGGACAGTTCCTGGACGATCCCAAATCCCAGGAACAGCTCACCGACTATTTCAGGGAGACTCTGGAGCATGGCCGCAGCCTGTCGGCGGCGGACTGTTACCGCTCGCTCAACAAGATCGGGTTCTATCGGGCCGAGACGGCCCGTTTCTTCGCCGGCTATGATCTCCTCCTGACCCCCGTGACCTCGGTGTGGGCGTTCCCCATCGGACGGCCTCCCGAAGTGGTTGCGGGCCGCCGGCTTTCCAAACCGGCCTGGCGTTTCTTTCCCTTCACCTTCCCGTTCAACGTGACGGAGAATCCGGCGGCCAGCGTGCCCTGCGGTTTCTCCAAAGACGGACTGCCCATCGGGCTGCAGATCGTGGGCCGTTGGGGCGACGAGGAGACAGTGCTGGCCGCTTCCGCGGCTTTCGAGGAAGCGCGGCCCTGGGCCGACAGGCGTCCCCCCGAATTCGACGATTGACATCCAGGTTTCACAATTCATCAAGGGAGTGAGTGATATGACCAGTGGATCATCGGGTGAACCGGTTCGAGTCGTGAATGTGGACTGCTATCTCGCGGACCGGAGCGACAACTACGCCGACGAAAGGAAGACCATCGAGGGTCTGGGAGGCGAGTTGGTTCTGCAGGTGGCTCGGACGGAGGAGGAGATCATCCAAACCTGCGCGGGGGCCCGGATCATCCTGAGCGAAGGGCTGTTCAGCCCCATCAACCGGCGAGTGATCGAAAACCTGGACGACTGCTGGGCCCTGGGACGCTACGGGATCGGCGTGGACAACATCGACGTCGAGGCCGCCACCGACCATGGGATCATCGTCTTCAACGTGGCGGACTACTGCGTCAACGAGGTGGCGGACCACGCCGCGACCCTGGTCCTGGCCAGCGCCCGGCGCGTGGTGAGCTCGGCCCGTTATGTCAGGTCGGGCGGTTGGTCCGATCCGCCACTGGACCCGCCCCTGCGCCGGCTCAATCGCCTCACCCTGGGGTTGGTGGGATTCGGCAACATCGGCCGCCGAATGGTTCCCCGGCTCCGCGGGTTCGGAATGCGGATCATCGCCACCGATCCTTTTGTGGATCCGGAAATCGCTTCGGACCTGGACGTGGAGTTGACCTCGCTGGAGCAGGTCATGGCAGAGTCGGACATCGTCTCCATCCATACCTTTCTGAACGCCGGGACCCGGCACCTCATCGGAGCTCCGGAGATCGGCCTGATGAAACCCTCCGCCTTTCTGGTCAACACCAGCCGCGGCGCCGTCGTGGACGAGGAGGCTCTCATCACGGTCCTTGAGGAACGGCGGATCGCGGGAGCCGCGCTGGACGTGACGGTGGAGGAGCCGCTGGCTCCCGACAGCCCCCTGAGAAGCCTGGACAACGTCATCGTCACACCCCACCACGCGGCCGCGTCCGTGGAGGCCCTGGCCGACGTCCACCGTGGAGTGATCGAAGCCGTTTCCTGCCTGATGCAGGGTTACTGGCCAGCCTTTCCGTTCAATCCCAAGGTCCAACCCCGGTTGGAGTTGAAGCCGTACGCCGACCGGTAAATAGCTCGGCCGTGAGGGTCGTCTCCGGGGCCGGAGGTGCCCGAGAGCTTTTGATTCCATGTTCCTGGGCATCGAAATCGGCGGGACCAAGCTCCAGTTCGGTGTCGGCGCCGGAGACGGGACTCCCCTTTTCGCCCTGACACGGCGGAAGGTCGACCCCGCGGCGGGCGCCGCCGGCATCCTGGAACAAATTCGTGAGGCGGCTGCCGAGTTGGCGGCGGCCCATTCCATTCGAGGGATCGGAGTGGGGTTCGGCGGTCCGGTGGACGGGACGAAGGGCCGGGTGCGCAAGAGCCACCACATCACCGGCTGGGAGAACTTCCCACTGGTCGACTGGCTTCGCGGGAATCTGGGTCTGCCGGCCGTTTTGGGAAACGATTGCGACTTGGCAGCATTGGCGGAGAGCCGCATCGGCGCGGGTCGCGGAAAGGGCTCCGTATTCTACGTGACGGTAGGCACCGGCGTGGGCGGCGGGTACGTGGTGAACGGGAAACTTCAAGGCCAGGGGCGGCCTTCGGTGGCCGAGATCGGACATCTGCGTCCCGGACTGGACGCGGTGGATCCGGACCGGATCGTCGAGAGGTTTGCGAGCGGATGGTCGATCGCGTCGTATGCACGCAGGAGTCTTGGTGAAGGGCGGAGCAACACGGATCGGTCCGGCGGACGATTGCAGGAGTTGTGCGGCGCAGACCCGGCCGGCCTGACGGCGAAGATGGTCGCCGAGGCGGCTCGGTCCGGAGACCCGGTGGCTCTGGCCGCGTTCAGCCGGGCGACCCGGGCGCTGGGATGGGCCATTGCCCAGGTGGCGACCCTGCTGTCGCCGGAGATGGTCGTGATCGGAGGCGGCGTCAGCCGGAGTGGTGAGGAGTTGTTCTTCGGTCCGTTACGAAAAGAGATTCAACGGTACATTTTCCCGCCGCTCGCCGGGAGTTACCAAGTCGTTCCGGCAGAGCTGGGTGAAACGGTCGTTGTCGAAGGAGCCCTGCTCTTGGCGGGAACCGAGTGGAGTCGAGTGTGAGGCGTTCAATCTGCGCAATTGTCGTTGTGCTGGCCTGGGCCGGAACCTGCGGTCTTTCCCTGGGGCAGGGTTCCGCCGCGCAGCCCTCGGAGAAAGAGATCCTCTCCCGAGCCCTGGAACGGGGTCTGGCCAACGACAAGCGGCGATCGGAACAGGTCTATTCCTTTCGTCACCTCCGGATCTCGGAGAAACTGAACAAGCAAGCCCAGACGACCCGGGTCGAAAAGCGTCTCTACCAGGTCGTTCCTATAGGCAACGTCCGCTATGAGAGGTTGCTGGAGAAGGACGGAGCGCCCCTGAACAGGAAAGAGCAGGAGGCCGAACGCCGGAAGGAGCAGAAGTTCCGGCGCCGTCTCGAGAAGGACGGGGATCGCGGCAAGCCGGACGACAACGAAGTCCGGTTCGACCGGGAGTTGGTGGACCGTTATCACTTTCGGTTGGAAGGGACCGGCGAGCTCCACGGCCGCAAGGTCTACCGCGTGAGCTTCGAGCCCAAGAGCGGAAAGCTTCCCGTCCGGCGGAGAATCGACCGCGCCCTGAACAACTCCCGCGGCCACGTCTGGCTGGATCAGGAGTCCTACGAGATCGCCCGGGTCGAGTTCGAGCTCATACGGCCGACCCGGATCTGGCGGGGAATACTCGGGTCCATCTCCCGGGTGGACGGCATGCTGGATCGCAAGGAAGGCGAAGACGGAATCTGGTTCCCCAGCTACTTCCGGCTCTATCTCAAGGGAAGGATCCTGTTCAAATCCTTACACCGCCGGCAGGAATCCCACTGGAGCGATTTCAGGCGCGTTGCGGAGACGTCCGAATAGTCCGGCGAAGTCATCGACCGGCCACGGAGCCGCCGTCGACGCACACGGGCTGACCGGTAAGGTAGGAAGCGGCATCGGAGCACATCCAGACCACGACCTCCGCGACCTCTTCCGCCGTTCCCCAGCGCCTCGACGGGGTACGCATGGCGGTGGCGGCCATCTTCTCCGGGTCCCGGCCCAGGAGCCGGTCGGCCATGGGGGTGTCGATGGCGCCCGGACACACGGCGTTCACCCGAATCCCCTCCTGGGCGTACTCCATGGCGGCCGCCCGGGTCAGGCCCATGACGCCGTGCTTGCTGGCGTTGTAGGCGCTGACGCCGTTGCCGGTGCCGATGAGTCCGGAACCGGAGGAGGTGTTGACGATGACTCCGCCTCCCTGCCGCAGCATCTGCCTGATCTGGAACTTCATGCAGTACCAGACGCCCGTCAGGTTGATGGCCGTCACCCGATCGAACCCCTCCTCCGAGTAGTCGTGAAAGGGGGTCGTCTCTCCCTCGATGCCGGCGTTGTTGTGGGCGCAGTCCAGACGGCCATGCAGCTTCACCGTGTCCCGGATCAGGGCTTCGACCTGATCCATATCCGCAACGTCGGCGGGCAGGGAATGGGCCGTTCCGCCGCCGGCGAGAATTTGCTCGGTCGTCTCGGCGCTCCATTCCCGATTCAGGTCCGAGACCACGACCCGGGCTCCTTCCCGGGCGCAGGCCAGAGCGGTGGCGCGGCCGATGCCGGAGCCGGCTCCGGTGATCAGGATGACCTTGTCTTCAAGGTAACCCGGCACGGTGGAACTCCCTTTCCCGGCAACATTTTGGGGCGCCTTGGAGGGGCGCTTTCGAGTCGCCCGTTCCTTCGTTCTGCCGTACTTTCATTCTCCCATGCTCATCCGTGCTATTTCTCACGTGGGAGATCGGCGGCTAGAAACCGCCGCTCCTGCTCGGCGGTTGGAAACCGCCGCTCCCGCTCCTGTGGGCGCCTTCATCCTCCGTCGCGCATCTCCTCGTAGATTCCCTTGGCCTGCTCGAAGAGGTCCTTCATTTCCCGGCGCTGGTCCGGGTCGGGGATGTTGGCCCTCTCCTCCAACCAGGTCATGGCCTCGTCGATCCAGGTGAGGAAGAAGGCGGCGTCTTCGGGCGATCGCGGCTTCCGGCCGCCCACCTGCAGATAGATGGGGCTGGTGTGGGCCACGAGGGGGATCCCTCCCTGGTAGACCAGTTCGGGTCCTTTTGCCCGGGCGGCGATCCAGGAGCTGTCCTTGACCCGGACCCTGTCTTTCAGCGTCACGTCCCGGTTCCCGGACGGGTTCTCCACCTTGGCGACGACCTTGCCTCCCTGGACGATCTCCACCCAGTCGACCGGAATCCTGGACCGCACCGAAGCCGTCACCTCGATTTCCTCACCTGCCGAGGCCGTAATCGTCTCGCCCGGCCCGCGCCCGCCGGCGGTGAACTGGAGCATGGGACCGGTGGTCACGAAGGTCCGCCCGGCCCGGATCCCGTCCAGCCAGGCATCGTAGGAAAAAGGTCCCGGGACCTGGACGTAGACGCGGGGGATTCCGGCGACCTGGATGTTGGACATCTTGTCGGTTCCGCCGGCCGCCGCCAGCCGGAAGCCGCAGTTCAATAAGCGGTACCAGACCTCGGCGGCCGCGGGACGATTGTATCGGGGAACCAGAGGGTCGCCCCAGGTCATGAGATCGATGGAGTCCACCTTCCCCAGGGCCACGTCGATGGCCAGCTCGCCGCGCGCACCCGGGAAGTGGGCCCAGCTCACGAACCCGCCCTGGGCGTGGGCCTCGTCCGCCTGCCGGGCCATGGGCGGGTAGTCGATGCCGCCCGGGACCCCTTCGTCGGGGCCGCCCCAGGTCAGGGGATAGACCAGGTGCTTGAGATTCAGCAGCACGGTGTGACCCAGGAAGTCGTGCCGGCTCTCCTCGTTGACGTAGATGATGGTTTCCGGTTCCGAGACCCGGTCCGGTCCTCCGGTGAAGTGCTCCACGTTGGTGATCAGCTCGTCCCACTTGGTGGCCAGGATGTTGATGACGTTCAGGTCCTCCGCCTTGGCCTCCAGCAGAGCGGCGTGGGGGCTCACGAAGTGGACGTGGGTGTCGCCCGAGTACCAGCCCTCCCGCCGGAGGTCGGACCAGCGCCGCATCTGGACCTCCAGTTCCGGGACCTTTCCCTTCTTGACGGAGAAGCGGATGCTGCGCGGCTCGTATTCGATTCCCTTGAGGATCTCCATCTCGTAGCTCCCCGCAGCCAGGGGAAGGATGAAGTCGGGACGAACGTAGGCGTAGGTCTCGTCCACCACGACCACGTCTCCTCCCACGTCCTCCCGCCACCCGATGGGGACCCGCCGCTGGTGGCCCTGAGGCGCCCAGTAGGTCCCCTCCTGGTCCAATACGCGGACTCTTGCCGCCACGGGCTCGCCGCTGTCCCGATCCCGCAGGTGAGCCCGGACCAGGTGGAGGGGCTGTTGCTCGGGGTGGTCCACAGCCAGCTCCGGCGGAAGGTCGGGGCGGCGTTCACTGCCGATGTGGACGATCTTCCATCCCGAGTCCCTGCGGCGCAGCGTCAGGGTCAGGGCCGGCTTGGTGACGCCGTGGGACCGGTAGACCAGCACCGGATGAACCCGGATCGTGTCTCCCACCTCCTGGAAATGGGCGAAGCGGAGCCAGACGTGGGTGATCTTGTGCATGCCCCGGTGCAGGGTCTCCAGGTACTGCTCCCGGTTCTCGCCTCGGTCCGTGGTCAGCTCCGGGTCCAGGATCGAAGCCATCGTCTCCATGTCCCGGTTCAGGAAGCCGTTGGCCCAGGTGTGAACGGCCAGGCGGGCCTTGAGCATCTCCGCGGTGGGATGGGCCAGCGCGTTCGACCCCAAGAGGAAACCGAACAGAAGAACCGGCCATGCCGCCCCGCGCCCGAGGATGCGCATGCCTCCCGCCCCGTTCCAGTTCGACATAGTTTCCCCCTTCCCCTGAGGTTGTCGGCGTCACCCGGGTTCAGGCCGAGGTTGCCACGTCCGGACGGACTCCGCCGCATCGTCGGTCCACGACCGCCCCGAACGAGCCGATGACCAGGCCGGCCACGCCCTCGGTGTCCAGAAGCCTGGCGTTTTCCTCCGGATCATGCGCGGCCCACATGCGCGCGACGTGGAGCCGGCACCCGTGCCGGGTGCAACGGGGGCCGTAGTCGTCCCGGATCGCACGGTACAGGCGTTCCATGGCCCCCTGGTACTCCGGCGAGCCCTTGACCAGTGGAATCGACCAGTAGCTCGGCTCCCCGAGGTCGTCGACACCCTTGAGCCCGTAGTGGTCCTCATCGTTCACCAGGTAGCCGTAACCCTGGTGCTTGGGCCACAGGAGACCCCAGAAAGAGGGGCAGCGCACCGCCACCTGGTCGATGACCAGGTCGTCCAGCAGCTTCTCCCGGACCCAGGTCCTCCAGTCCAGGTAGAGGTTGCCCAGAGGCGGCCCCATGTAGTCGCCGGCGGGCACGCCGATCCCCAGCTCCATCCCCCGGGCGTCGAGGGCCGACCGCAACTCTCTCAGGAACTGCGTCACTCCCTCTCCCCGCAACCGCCGCCAAGGCTCCAGGTCGAAATTGCGCCGCATCATGTCGACGCCGTAGTGTTGTTCGTAGTCCTCGAAGACCCTTCGGGGCGGGGCGCCCGGGGCGCTGAAGCAGATGCGAAACTTGCTCCAGGTCTTCATCTCGCGCCAGTAGACGGCGCCGGCGCCGAACTCGCGCCGCCAGCGCTCGGCGCAACGCAGGATCTTGCCGGGCCGGTCCATGGCGTCGTCTCCGTCCCAGGCTTCCAGGTGATCGCCCCAACTGACGTTCATGACGGTCCGCTGGGAGTTGTTTTCAGGCAAGGTCAATCTCGCAGGCTTGGTTTCCGAAGTGATGGTTCAATCCATTCAATGATCCGGACCGGATTCAGGCCGGGTTGGCCACGTCGGGGCGGACGCCGCCGGCGCGCCGGTCCACCGCGGCGCCGAAAGACCCGATGGCCAAACCCGAAACGCCCTCGGTGTCCAGCAGCCGCGCCTCTTCCTCCGGATCGTGCACCGACCACATGCGGGCCACGTGCAGCCGGCACCCATGCCGGGCGCAGTGAGGGCCGTAGTCGTTGCGGATGGCGCCGTACAGGCGGTCCATGGCGCCTTGGTACGCCGGTGAACCCTTGACCAGAGGAATCGACCAGAAACGCTTCTCGCCGTAGTCGTCTCCCCCCTTGATTCCGTAGTGGTCCTCGTCGTTGACCAGGTATCCGTAACCCGGATTCTTGGGCCACATGAGGTGCCAGAAGGAGGGGCAGCGCACCGCCACCTGGTCGATGACCAGGTCGTCCACCAGCTTCTCCTCGACCCAGGTCTTCCAGTCCAGGTAGAGGTTGCCCAAGGGCGGGCCGATGTAGTTCCCGGTGGGGACTCCGATCCCCAGTTTCATCCCCCGGGCGTTGAGGGCCGATCGCAGTTCTCTGAAAAACTGGGTCAATCCCTCTCCCCGGAGCCGCCGCCAGGGCTCCAGATCGAAGTTGCGCCGCATCATGTCGACGCCGTAGCGCCGCCCATACTCCTCGACCACCGGCTCGTTGAATCCGAACTGGTCGCCATGGACGGCGGGCTTGGACTGGGAGCGGGTGCAGACGAAGACCCCGTCGAAGTCGTAGTCCCCCAGGGCCGAGAGGATGCGCCGGATGGTGTAGCGGCGCACGTCCGGGTAGGTGTACTCCATGATGCCGTAGTGGGGCCGGCCCTCCTTGTCCCGGGCCAGGTATTCGGGGTTGGCCATGGTGAACTGGCTCTGCCAGCCGTAGATGCCGCCCTGCCAGCCCTCGCTCAGCGGGAACCCTTCATCGAACATGGTGGCGTACATGTAGACCTTGTAGCCCATCTCCTTGACCTGGGTGGTGATCAACTCGTGCTCGTCGTAGCCCTTCCGCTCGTAGTCGTCGAAGACCTTTCGGGGCGGGGCGCCGGGAGGAGTGAAGCCGATCCGGAACTTGCTCCAACTTCGCATCTCGCGCCAGTAGAGGGCGCCGGCGTCGAACTCCGACTGCCAGCGCTCGGCGCAACGCAGGATCTTGTCCGGCTGGTCCATCGCATCATCCCCGTCCCAGGCTTCCAGGTGGTCGCCCCAACTGCAGCTCATGATGTTTCGGTTCGGTTTGCTTTCCGCCATGGTCATCCTCGCGTCTCTCTTCGTCGATTCAAAAGTGTGGACACACGACAACTCGTGCCGGTGGTCCGGAAATCACTCTGCCGTTGGATGCCGTCCCGTGGCGAGGGTCCACGCCTCGGCTTTGCCATGTGCCGTCGACTGCTCGCGGACTCAGATCTTGGGGAGAGTCCAGGGCTCCCGATAGGTCCGGCCCAGCATCCGGTTGGCCTCCTCGTCATTGGTGAAGGTCTCGGTGTCGGCATCGAATTTCAGCTTGTTGTTCACGCGCCAGGCGATGTTGCCCAGATGGACGATGCCGGAGGCCACGTGGCCGATTTCGATGTCGCAGGCCGGTCTGCCGCCGTCTCGGATGCACTTCAGGAAATCCCGCTTGTGCCGGAAGTCGTCCTCCTTCATCGAGCCCTTGGCCTCGTGGAGCAGTTCCGCCTTGGGGCCGTAGGCGCGCCAACTGCGGTTCCCGATGATCACGTAGCCGTTCTGCCCGTAGATGGCGGCGCCTTCGACCAGGCCTTCCAGGGGCGGCCGGGACCAGAGGCGCATCTCGTACATGAGGATGCAGTTGGGGTAGTCGTACATGACCAGTTGGGTGTCGGGCCATTCCTGGCAGTCGTCGAGAACCAGCTTGCCGCCGCTGGCGCTCACGGCCGAGGGCCACTCGGGGAGGGTTTCGCCCTGGGCATCGAGGCCGGCCTCCAACCCGCGGCGGGCGTAGTCGAGGCGATGGACCCCGTCGTTGCCCAGGTCCCCGCAGCCGTAGTCGAAGAACCAGCGCCAGTTGCTGTGGAAGCGGAGTGGGTTGAAGGGGCGTTCGGGGGCCGGTCCCAGCCACATGTCGTAGTCGACGCCGGCCGGAGGGGCGGTGTCGGCGGGGAACCCCAGGTTCCGGTTGTGGGCGCTCTCCCATCCCTTGGCGAAACGGACCTTTCCCAGGACGCCGGAACGGATGTAGTCGATGGCCTGTTGGAAGAAACGGCCGTTGCGGGACTGGATGCCGACCTGCACCACCCGGTCGTACTTGCGGGCCGCCTCCACCATGGCCCGGCCCTCCTTCATGTTGTGGGAGGCGGGCTTTTCCACGTAGACGTGCTTTCCGGCCTGACAGGCCAGGATGGTCGGGATGGCGTGCCAATGCGTGGGTGTCCCCATCACGATGGCGTCGATGGAGGGGTCGTCCAGAAGGCGCCGGAAGTCGGTCTCGGTCTTGGGGCGTTTTCCCTGTATCTCCTCGGTCTTCTTGAGCTTTTCATCGAAGACGCGGGTGTCCACGTCGCAGACGTGGGTGACCTCCACGTCCTTCAGGTCGGCGAACCCGTAGAGCAGGCCTCCGCCCCGGCCGCGGACTCCCATGCAGGCGACACGGAACTTCTCGTTGGGACTCTGGGCATCCTTCCGGAAGGCGGGGACCGCCAGGGCCGCGCTCGAAAGTGCGGCGGACTTGAGGAACGATCGACGGTTGGCTTGGGCCATTTGAATCTCCGTGGCAATGGTCCTTGCGGACGGTTGTCGGATTCGATTTGCGTACTCTCAGATATGGACCCATCGGGCCTTCCTGTCAAGGACGAATGGGCGACGTTCCAGGTCCGCCGGTCCGTCGATTGACACCGGGAGCGGCCGTTCTTACGCTGGAGCGCGATGAAAGTCGCCGTCATCTCCGACACCCACGACAACTGGCCCAACCTGGATCGCGCCTGCCGCTACCTGAACGGGCTCGGCATCCGTTGGCTCCTGCACTGCGGAGACGTCTGCGCGCCTCTCACGCTGCTGCGGCTGGCGGCGGCGTTCCGGGGCCGGATCCACCTGGTTCTCGGGAACGTGGACGGGGACCCCTTCCTGATGGTCACCCGGACCACCGAGTTTCCCCACCTGCACCACCACGGCGCGGAACTCGGCGAGGTGGAGATCGACGGCCGGAAGATTGCGATGCAGCACTATCCCACGCTGGCCCGGGGTCTGGCCTTGACGGGGCGATACGACGCCGTCTTCTTCGGCCATGACCACACCTGCCGCCAGGAAGTCGTGGAGGCCGGGGGAAGACAGGTGCTGCTGGCCAATCCGGGGCTGTTGGGGGACATGGGGAAACAACCCAGCCTGGGACTCTACGACACGGCGGACAACAGCTTCCGGATCCTGGGTCTGGACGAACTCTGAAGACCTACTTCAGCGTCGCCTGGAGCGCCGCTTCATCCATCACGCACCACTGGTACTGATTCATGCGGCCGGCGCCGTCGGGCAGGGGCGGACTGAGGACCGTGCGGCCGAAGTCCAGGGGCGCGAACTCCTCCTGGGCGGTCCCATCGGCCACGCGGAAGATGTTGTAGTCGGCGGCCGCCTCCACTTGGGCTAGGTCGATGAGATCCCGCATGGCGAAACGGCGGACCGCCGCGTTTCCGATGGCCGCGACCCCCACGGCCCCCCGCTCTTCCAACATGCGCCCCAAGCGGTTGAAGTCGGTGTGCCGGTCGTAATAGGCACCGGCGTCGCCCGGCTTGGGCTGGTAGTCGAGCATGGCCTGGCGGATGATGGAACCGTCGGGCCGCCGGACCCGGACGTCGAGCGGTATGGTGCGGCGGTAGGGCACTTCACAGAACCATTCGGCGAAGTGATGGCTGGTGGAAGCGTGGTAGGTCATCCCCGCCAGCACGATCTGGGTGTCCAGCGCCAGCATGACGCCGAAAGAGGAGCGAAGATCGAAGGCGGACAGCGCGGGGTCCACCTGGGTGATGACCTCGGCTCTGGGCCCGATGGCCGCAAAGGAATGACGAAACCCCGTGCTGCGGATCGCACGGGGGTGCCGCCGCACCGTTTCGCTGATGATTCCCATCTCGGAACGGTCGTTCGCCGGGTCGATGAGGGGATGCTCCTCGGCTTCGTGGACGAAGGTGAAGGTGGGGGCCACCAGCGTGCCCGACGGCCCCAGGACTTCCAGGAAGGCGTTCACCACGGATTCGGCGCCGCCTTGAATATGACCGAAGGTCCGCATGGCCGAATGGACCAGGACCACGTTCCCGGGTCCCAATCCGATCCGATCCAGACCTTGGCCAATCTCTTCCTGCGTCAATCCCTTCTGACCGGTCTCGTCCTGTGGCACCATGAGCCTCATCATAGTTCGCGATTTTCGGTGACGCCACCCGGGAGAAAACCATGACCAGAAAACCAGGCCACGTCGGAAATGCCGGCCCCGCCGCTCTTGTCTTCGGACTGCTCTTGATGGGAGCCGGGTCCGGTTGCGGATCCCTTGCCGAGCCTCCATCCCTAACGGAGCCGCTGGTGCTGAACCGCCAGCAGGTGTTGTTGCTGCATGACGACCGTCTGGTCCGGGACCGGCAGGGCCTGGAATTCGTCCAGGCCCGGCTCGAAAAGCATCCGGCCAATCCGGTCCTGGTCATCGACCGTCCCTGGGAACGGCAGGGGATCCTCAACTACGTGGCCATCCTGCATGACGAGGAAGAGGGCCTCTACCGGATGTGGTACCAGATCCTGGGCCGGACCGAGGAAGGGGTCAACCGCAGCCATTGCCTCTATGCCCAGTCCTCGGACGGAGTCCGGTGGGAGAAACCGGAGTTGGGACTGGTGGACTTCCAAGGCTCGAAGAAGAACAACATCCTCTTCCTGGATCCCAACGAGCGGCCGCGGGGAACGCCCGTCTACTGGGTGGTGAAGGACTACGCCGATCCCGACCCCGGCAGGCGTTACAAGATGATGCTCAATCGTTGGGACTTCCGGGGGCGGGGCGTGGGAATGGGCTATTCCCCCGACGGGATCCATTGGGCATTCACGCCGTACGTCAACCGGCTGGGCGGCTTCGACACCCACAACCTCTTCTTCTGGGATGACCGGATCGGCCTCTACACCGGATATTTCCGGACCCACGTCCGGGGAAAACGTTCCATCGGACGGGCCACGAGCCCGGACGCCTTCCACTGGTCGGCGCCCGTCACGGTCCACACCCTCGATGAACGGGACCCGCCGGCGTGGCAGATCTATGGTCCCGGCATCTTCAAGTACAGTCGGGCCCGGGACGTTTACGTCATGTACGGGGAGGGCTACGACTCGGAGAACGAGATCTTTCGGGGGCAGTTGGGATTGAGCCGGGACGGAATCCACTGGAAGCGGTTCCGGGACGGGTACTTTGCCGACACCAGCGCGGGCACTTGGGATGCCGGGTCGGTTCGGCCGGTCCCCGCGGAGGCCGTGGTCGACGGCCGGATGGCCGTCTTCTACACCGGCAGCGACCACTCCCTGCACGACTGGGAGGGGACGAGGGGAGTGGGCCTGGCGCTGTACCAGCAGGGAGCGTTCGCTGGTTGGCAGGCCGGGAGCGAGGGGACGTTGACCACCCGGCTACTCCTGGCCAAGGATCGGGAGCCGGCGCTGCTCCTGAACGCGGAGGCCGAGGGGGGCGAGATCCGGGCCGAGCTCCTGGATGTCGGGGGAAACCCGATCCCCGGGTACGCTCGGGAGGATTGCCGGCCGTTGACCGGCAACGGGCATCAACAGGAGGTGGTCTGGGAGGGAAAGGAAAATCTGGCGCCGGTGGTGGCGCGGGGAGCCTTCAGTGTCCGCCTTTACTTGAAGCAGGCTACGATCTATGGGTTTCGGGTGATTCCGCCCCGAAGCGTCCGGGCGTTGTTTTGAGGAGGGATCTGGAGCGGCGACTTTCTAGTCGCCGACT
>JAJDTT010000033.1 GCA_022827025.1 Acidobacteriota bacterium | reverse complement strand
GTTGTGCTTCTCGTGCTCCCGGGCCTCGGGGACCGCGAGGCTCAGGGTGCGCCTTTGTCCCGGCCGGATCTCATCGCGGCGACTCCGGTCGCGGGCCCAGTACCCGGGGTGCGCGCGGGCGAAATCGCTCAGGCTGGGGGACGACCTGGGATGGGACCAGATGGGCTGGTGGCGCTCCAGCTTTTTCTTCATTTCAGGAGAACCGGGCGGCCCACTCAGGTAGTGAACGGACCAGGCATAGTTGACTCGCCGGGAGCCATGGGAATTGAAGGCCAGGTACGGATGCACGTTTATACCCTTCTTCCGCGCCTCCTCCACCAGAACGCGACTTCCGCTCCAAGGGATCAGGTCGGTCACTCCGTGATCCGAGCATTTGCGGACGAATTCGGCCACTTTCGGATCATCGGCGGGGCCGGACGGATTGATCAGGCCCCCCTTGTCACACCAGAGGAGAAAACGGCGCCGCTTCCCTTCCTCCCGAACCGTCCACGGGACGGCTTTGGCGGAAGCGATGACGGACGGAGAGGCCGCCAAGGCGCCGCCCAGAAAATTTCGCCTGTTCAATCTGTTAATCATTCGCTTAATCCTCTCTCACAGCCTACCATCGATCCTGGGAAACATGAATTTCGATACCTGTCCGGACCGTCGAATGGCGAACATAAACCTCCTTCGAATCGGGGGAAACCCGCTTGAACGCCGCACCGAACTTTGCTCCATGTTGTTATCGTACAAACTCTCTGTTGAAGGCCGGACCGGAAACTCAACACCGCATTCCCACATTTGTTTCGAATCATTAAGGGTTCTGGCGGGAAAGGCCGAAACCAACAAAAATCAACTTCCACCATTAAAATTGTGGATTTGATCTGAGGATTGATGGATAATAGTCATTGTTATATTGTCCAGGTTTCGTATTACTTGTACAAACAATAGATGAAAGGATGGGTCAATGGCCAAGAGGAAACGTCGAAAGCGAGAAGAGTTGGAAAAGATAAAGGACGGCTTGGATCAGGCCGTTCGGAAAGCGGGGGCGGCCAGTGTGAGTCAACTCATCGCCAAGAACGGATCCAAACTGGGTCTCAAGTCGACTCCGAACGACAAGAATCTGGTCAAACGGCTGCTGAATACCGTCGACGGAGTCGAGATGGAAAAACGGGGCCGCGAACTCTTTTTCGTGTTCCAGGTCGAGGATCCGCCGGCCGCCGCCGAGGCTCCGGCAGCTCCCGAACCGGCTCCCGAGCCCGCGGCAGAGCCCGCCCCTGAGCCCGAGGCCGAAGCGGAAGCCGCCCCGGAAGCTCCGGCAGCTCCCGAGCCCGCACCGGAGCCGGAGCCCGAACCTGAACCTGAACCCGAGCCGGAACCCGCACCCGAGCCGGAACCCGCACCGGAACCGGAGCCTGAACCGGAGCCCGAGCCGGAACCGGAACCTGAACCGGCGGCTCCCGAGGCGGTGACGCCTGCTCTGGCCCCTGAACTCCAGGCCCTGCGCGCTTACGCCCGGCAGTTGGAAGAATTCTCCGGTGCGCTGAACAACCAGGTCAGCACACTGGTGAGGATGATCGAAAAGTTGGGTTCCTGACCCCCTCGCGACTGGACGCATCCGCATCAGGACGGAATATGCGTGCCGGTCCGAATAAAACGGCATCCGGGCGGCCGTATGGGTTGCCCGGGTGCCTCACCCCGTCGATTGTTTCTCTATTCTTCGTCCCGAGTTCGCGCCGAAGCCGGAATTCCCGCGCCGTCACCCCGGACCGTCAACGATCCCAGGGATGGAGCAGTGTCGGTGCGTTGGCGTACCGGTTCATCCCGAAGGTCATCCGCGCCCCGCACCCTGGCTCCAGCCGGACCGTGACGCGGGAGCCGTTCAACTCCATTCTCGATTCGCCCTTTTCCACTCCCGTGAACCGGTGCTCCCCGTATCCGCCCGCCTGCACCACGACGGTGCGAGGGACGACGGGATTCAGGTTGGTCAGGATCACGGTCACGGAATCGCCGGTCATTCGCTCGATGAGTGCGCCCACGTCCGGTGGGACCCCCGAACGGCGCCGGCCCGGATCGAAGTAACGCAATCGGAAGTTCACGCTCCAGATGACACTGGGAAGATAGGCCCCGGTCATCAGACTGGCCAGATTCCGGCTGGAGGACGGGTTCAGGTGCATGAACCAGTCGGGCAGCCGGGTGCCGGGCGTCGTGGGGTCGTCCCGGATCGCCTGCACCCGATTCCGGACCCGCTCCAGGTCCTTCCTCAAGATCCGGACCGGGTAGTCGGGCTCCACCCCTTCCAGAAATCCGATCCAGCCGGTCTTGGGAATGGGTTCCAGGTCGGCCCGATCCATGCCCCACAGGTAGAGCTCGGTCCAGCGGTCCAGGTTCAATTTCTCCGTCCACGCGTACCATTCGGGTTTCCCCGTGTAGGTGTGCCCCCGCGGGTCGCCGTACATCTTGGGGATGAGCGTCTTGCCGTCGACCACCTTCTTCCGGCTGTGGAAGTGCATGAGCTGTTGTCTCATGACCGCCAGATAGCCCGGGTCCCCGGTAAGGAGGAAAGCGTTTCCGAATCCGTCCCAGGTCCCGATGAAGATGGTTCCCCGGTGCTTCACGTAACCCACTTCGGCGTCGAAGTTGGTGAAATTCCACCCGTAGAGCCCTTTCCACCACTGTCCCGACGCGCCGCCCGGATGCCCGTCCAGGCCCACCTTGGTGGGGATGAAGCCGTTGTTCGCGCGCGTCCGCTCCTTCCAGGCATCCACGTATTCCAGGAGCCAGCGCCGGTACTTCTCCCGGCCCGTCAGCATGAAGGCGTTCAACGCCAGGTTGGTGGCGGAGAGGTTCAAGTGGCTGTCCCCCACGCTGTCCCTGTAGTCCTGGCAGTGGGCCAGCATCTTGGGATAGTGAGCCGCGAAGTCCAACATCCGCTCCAGCCCGGCCGAGCTGTGGAGGAAATGGAATCGCCCGCGGACGGGGTCTCCCACCCAATCGTAGACCGTGGGCTCCCTCAGCATGGGTCCCTTGCTGCCGGTCCAGGTGCTCCGGATCAGCTTGCGCACCGGGTCGTAGTTGGGGGCGGACGGGTCCTCGTTCATGTAGAGGCCGGCGAAGCGGGCCATGCGCTTCCGGTAGAGGGAGTTGTCCGGCTCCGAAAGCCCCAGGGACATGAAGGGCTGCATCCCTTCCCGGGTATGCGCCCAGTCGGACATGGTGATGAATTCCTGAAAATAGGCCCCGTCCCGCGCCAGGTCCGTCTTCACCGTCCGAAGTTCGCCGTATTGGAGCCAGTGTCCCTCCTGGGCCCTCTTGTAGTCCTCCAGGACCGAATCGTCGGCTCCCAGGGAGTGGAGGAGAGGCCAGTCGCTGAAGGTCTCGATGGCGTCGTCGGGCCCGTCGATCACTCCCCAACGAGGAACGTGAAGGAGATACCCGCGGTCGTCCAGGGCGTGTTGGGCCAGGACCCGGCAGGCCTGGCTGTTGGCATCCAGGAGTTGCCGTTGCAAGAGGGCCCATTCGGGCGGCTCCATGGGCGTATCCACCACCAGGAGTTCTTCCCGGGCCAAGGTCATGGAGCAATCGACAACCAGCAGCAGACAGACGCCGAACCCCGCGGTCCTGCGTGCGGCCCTCATCGCTTCAGAGATGGTGGACAAGATCATTCCCCACTCCTTTCCCGCAAATTCATGTATTCCGAACGGGTCGAGCCTGGGATTCGAACCGTAGGGGCACCCCTTGTGGGTGCCCTCTTCGGTCCGGACCAGACCAGGACCCAGCCGACCACGGGGACGTGGTGCGGAGGTCCTGACGGGCCCTCCGGATGATCTCGGCAGGTGACGCCGACCGGGCGACCACAAGGGTCGCCCCTACGGACCGGGAGGGCAATCGCTCTTCGTGCGACTTTCATCACTGACCGTCAACCCTGTTAAACTCTCCCGCCATGAAACGAAGAACCTTTCTCCACAGAGCCGCTGCCGGCGCCTTTCTCGCTCCTTCGATTCTCAGCCGCGAGGCTCGGTCCGCCGCCGTCGAACCCCTCCGCGTCGGCGTGATCACCCAGGAGAAGGGGCCCCATCTGAGCGCCTATCTCCGATCGCTGGCCAAGATCGACGGCGTGGAAGCCGTGGGAATCTCCGATGAGAGCGGGACCACGTTCACGAGCGCCCGGGATGCTCTGGGCGCGAAGGTAGCCACGTTTCGGGACCACGACCGGATGTTGCGGGAGTTCCGGCCCCGCGCGGCCGTCATCAGCCTGGCCGCCCACAAGGCTCCACCCTTGATCCGGAGGTCCCTGGAGGCCGGCTGCCACGTCCTGGCCGAAAAACCCTCCTGCACCCGCGCCGAAGACTTCGAGCCGCTGGTCCGGCTCTCCGAGGCCAGGAAGCTGACGCTCACGCTGGCTTTCTACCTGCGGGCGAATCCGGGAGCCGTCAAGGCCCGGGAACTGGTGCGGTCCGGTCTCATCGGCAAACCCTACGCGGCGCATCTGCTGGTGGTGGCGGATCAGACCCGCCTCACCCGGCCCGAGTTTCACCGTTCCTGGCTCGCCTCGCGGGACACGGCGGGCGGAGGAAACCTGATCTGGCTGGGAATCCACTACGTGGACCTGCTCCAGTATCTGACGCAGGACCGCATCGAACGGGTCTCCGCCATGACCCGCAACGTGGGGGGCCAGCCCATCGACGTCGAGGACGCGGTGGGGGTCACTTTCCAGTCGCGGAAGGGGATGGTGGGGACGTATCACGGCGGATACTATCTCGACCGGGGTTACCACCTGGGATTGACCCTCTGGGGCTCCAAGGGATGGCTCCGCTTCGACGAGGACAACTCGCCTCTGGAGTGGTACTCCACGCATCCCGATGCTCCCCAAGGGGTCCAGGCCTTTCCCTTCGCCTACGAGGTCGGGCCCTACCACGGTATCGTGGAGGCCGTTCTGGACGCGGCCCGCGGCTCGGGCCCGCCGCCGGCCACCGGCGAGGAGTGCCTCCACGTCCTGAAATCCATCTTCAGCGCCTACGAGGCGGCCCGGACCGGACGGGCTCAAAACGTCCTCTGATAAGGCGAATCACGACTCCCGCAGGAAGTCGTGCACGATCTCCGCGAACCCTTCGGTGTAGTCGGTCTCCATGTAGTACGCCCCCAGGTACTCCCGGGGAGCGAAGCCGGTCAGATCGTAGATGGGTGAGGGATCGAACTGGACGACCCCGTCGCCGGCCCGGGCCACGTGGACGGTCACGTCCGAGGTGCACTTGGCCCCGTCGATGACCTGGAGGACGTCGAATCCCTTGCCGTCCACCCTGGGGATCGCCTTCAACCGCCAGGACGGCTTCATCACGGGCAGGCTCTCCGGGTCGGCCGGCCGGTGCATGGTGGACCGGATCGCCAGGATCGACGCGCCGGCCAGCCGGGTGTCCGTATACATGACCCGCTCGTCCATTCCCACCCGAATGTCGGAATAGACCTTGGGCGTCCCGTAGATCTCCCTTCCGGCGGGAATGCTGGACTTGGAGTTGAGGAACGCGATGGGCGCAAAGTAGCCCGGCTGTCCCCGGTAGCTGCACTTGACGACGAGCACACTCTCCAGGAATCCGCCGTAGTTGGCCGTCCAGGTGGCGTCGATGCCGATGGCGGCGCAGTTGCCGTCCGGGTCCGGCTCGAAACACCAGGGGAGGACCCGGTCCAGCGCGCCCGGGTCCGCCCGGAAGCAGACCATCTGGAAGCGCACGTTCCGGTAGCGGGCCGGCAGCGGGGGATAGTAGGGAGAAAAGGCCGGCATGTTGGCGATCTGATCCCGCGGGATGGTCATGGCTGATCTTCCTTCTTCAATTCCTGATTGCTGAATCCCGATTCTCGCGATACCCGGGGTTGGCGACATGCTCCGGGCGACGCCCCTGCAGCACGTCCAGGATGCCCTGGGCGGCCATCAGGGAGGCGCGCTCCAGAGCGCTGTCCGTCAGGCCGGAGATGTGAGGCGTCAACAGGGTGTTGGGCGTCCGGCAGAGGGGATGATCCGCCGGCAGAGGTTCCTCTTCGAAGACGTCCAGGGCGGCCCCGGCCAGCCGTCCGTCCCGCAGCGCGCCGGCCAGGGCCGCCTCGTCGATGACGGGCCCCCGGGAGGTGTTCACCAGCCGGCAACCGGGCTTGATCAGCTTCAGGCGCTCCCGGTCGATGAGATGATGCGTCTCGTCGCTCAGGGGAACGTGGAGACTGATGAAGTCGGCCCAGCCCAGGACGGCTTCCAGGGAATCGGCCAACACGGCTTGACCCGTCGCCGTTCCCGGACGCAGAAACGGATCGTAGGCGCGCACCTTCATGCCGAATCCACCGGCGGCGATCCCGGCGACGCGGCTGCCGATACGGCCCAGTCCGATCAGTCCCAGGTTCTTCCCGGCCAGCTCCACTCCCTGGTAGCGATTCCGGTCCTCCATGGTTCCGGTCCGGATGGCGTGGCTGGAGGGATAGATCTGCCGCGAAAGCGCCAACATGAGCGCCATGGCGTGCTCGGCCACGGTCCGGCCGTTGGAACCGGGCGTGTAGACGACGGGCAGGCCTCTGGAGGTCGCCGCCTCGCAGTCGATGTTGTCCACGCCGACCCCATGCTTGGCGATCACCCTGAGGCGGGGGGCGTTTCGAATGTCCTCGGCTCCGACCAGGAAGAGCCGCACCAGGGCCGCGTCGGCATCCCGGAAGGCGGCCCGATGGGGAGCCGCTCCTTCGGCGTCCGGCTCCACGGGAACCGTGATTCCCTCTTCCCACGGGGTCCGGCAACGGAAATGCCGGCGCAGCAACTCCACGCCGGGAGCGGCAATGGGTTCGGGAATGAAGATGATGGGTTTCATGACTCGCTGCGGGGCGTCCTGGGAGGCGCCGCCGACACGCCCTGGAGGCCTCCATTGACCTGGAAGACCTGACCCGTGATCCAGGACGCTTCGGACCCGCACAAGTAGGCGACCATGGAGGCGATGTCTCGCGGCTCACCCCAGCGGCCCAGCGGAATCGCCTGGCGGACCCGCTCGACCATCTCATCCCGGCTGATCCCCAGCGTCCGGCTTCGCTGGGCCATGGTCCGGCGATTGAAATCGGTGTAGACGGGACCCGGGCTCACGGCATTGACCCGGACCCCATAGGCGGCCAGCTCGACGGCCAGCGTCCGGGTCAGGCTTGCGACGCCCGCCTTGGCCGCATTGTAGGCGGCCACCAGAGCCGCCGGACTGTGGGCATTGATGGAGGCCAGATTCACCATGCTTCCCGATTCCTGCCGCCGCATGAACCGTCCCGCCGCACGGCAGCAAAGGAAAGTCCCGGTCAGATTCACCTCCAGGATCCGCCGCCACTCTTCGCCGTCCAGTTCCACGGTCGGGGTCACCTTCTGGCCCAGACCCGCGCTGTTGACCAGGATGTCCAACCTCCCCCGGTTCCGGAACGTCTCCTCGAAGACGGCGGTCACCGCCGGGCCGTCGGTCACGTCCAGCGGGACCGACGCGGCCTGGAGCCCGTCCCCCGCCATGGCGGCGGCGACGCCTCGGACCTTCTCCTCCTGGAGGTCGCAGAGCAGGACGGAGGCCCCATCCCGAGCCAGTCTCCGGGCGATCGCCAACCCCAGACCCTGGGCGGCTCCCGTCACCACCGCGACCCTGTTCTCAAGCGGCATGCTCACCCCCGCGAAACCCCAGGATAGTAACAGCCCGGCTCAGACCACGTCACGGTCTCCGAACCTTCCAGCAATCTCAATTGACGGTGTGGTTCCAGCGCCATGCTCGGCACGCAGGGGCACCCCTTCGCGCCGGGATTCATCGGCTCCACGGTCGACACCATGTTCCGCACGTAGGGGCACCCCCTTTGGGTGCCCGCCGTCGCCCCTCACTGCCCGGTCCGGGGAGGGAAACCACAACGGTCAGGGAGGGCACAAGGTCCGGGGAGGGCGACCACACAAGGGTCGCCCCTACTTTCCTCTTTTCTTCCCGTTGCATACACTGGCGCTCCATTGTCTCCGGGAATACCCCGCCGGACGGAAGGAGATGAGTCATGATCACATCATTGGAACATGTGGCCATCGTGGCCGATGACCCGCGAGCGCTGGCCGACTGGTACTGCACGGCACTGGGTTGCGAGATCGCCATCGCCGACGAGACGTACTCCACCTACTTCGTGGCCGTTCCCGGAACCGGAGTGTTGGAGATCCTCCCCTCCAGCGACCGTCCCCGCATGGAAGCCGAAGGGGACGACGCCGGCATACGGCACATCGCCTTCACTGTGACCGATTTCGAAGAGGCCTGTCAGCACATCAAGGAGCAGGGCATCGAACTCCTGCAACCCATCTCCGTGAGTTCGACGGGGACCAAGCTGGCTTTTTTCCCGGATCTCGAGGGAAACATCCTCCAGTTCGTCTATCGCCCGAAACCGTTGAGGTGAACAACCCGGATTGACTACCCCAGGATTTCCCGGAGCGCCGGCTCCAGATCGGGGAAACGAAAGCGGTAGCCACTCTCCTGAATCCGGTCCGGCAGCACTCTCTTGCTGGAGAGCAGCTCGACTGCAAAACCGCCCAGCACCAGTTTCAGGGCAAACCCGGGCGTGGGCAGGAACGCGGGACGGGACAGGACCCTTCCCAACACTTTGGCAAAGTCCTTTTGCCGTACGGGGTTCGAGGAGGTTGCATTGAAGGGGCCCGAGAGGTTTTCGCCGGCCAGCACATGTTGGACCATGCCGATCAGGTCCTCCCGGTGAATCCAGGACCACCACTGGCGGCCCGAACCCAGGGGGCCCCCCAGCCCCAGCCGCGCCGGCAGCAGCATGGCGTCCAGGGCCCCTCCGCCCGCGGCCAGGACGACGCCGATGCGGAGATGGACCACGCGGACCCCCGCCTCCGACGCGCGGGCGCCCTCTCTCTCCCACTGGCCGCAGACCTCCCCCAGGAAGTCGCCGGCAGCCGGCATCAACTCGGTCAGGATCGTCTCTCCCTGATCTCCGTAGTAGCCGATGGCGCTGGCCGAGATCAGCGTCCGGGGTCCCGCTTCCGCCCGCCGCATGGCGTCGACCAGATTCCGGGTGGCGCGCACCCGGCTCTCCCGGATGGCCCGCCGTTTGCCGGCGGTCCAGCGGCCGACGACGCTCTCACCCGCCAGGTGGACGACGGCGTCCACCCGCTCCAGGCTCTCGAGCGGCGGAGCCTCCTCCACCGGACGCCACGCGTACACCTGGGAAAGACCGGGAACGGCCGTCCGGGCAGCGTCCGGACGGCGTGACAGGGCCGTCACCCGGCAACCCGACTCGGACAACACCTCGCACAGCCTGCGCCCGACGAACCCGGTGGCTCCGGTAACCAGAACTCGCATCCCCATCTCCTCCTCTCCGGAGCGGTCCCGGCCACGGCCCGGATCGCGAACCATCCTCCACCGGCCCAGCGGGACGCTCCCCTGTTTCAGTCTACCCGGCAGGCGAATCCCGGTCCAAATCCCCTCAGGGCAAGGTCGGGCCGGCGCCGCTCTTCCACTTCCACTCGTAGGCGATGCGGAAGTAGTAGAACGCTCCGTTGTAGTTGAACGGCGTGTAGGGACTGTATCGATTGCCCACGGCGGACGCGTTGGGGTTTTCTTCCGGCTGATTGTCGAACACGTTCCGGGCGCCGAGGGTGAGCGTGACGGAATCCCCGATGGAGCGAGAGGCCTGCAGATCGAAGACGGCGTCGCCGCTGTAGACCCGGACGTCCCGGGAATCGTACCAGTCGCCATAGTAGTTCAGGCGTCCCAGCAGGCGCCAGCGGCCCAGGTCGTGTTGAGCGGAGACGTTCCAGCGAGTTCCGGGAATGGCCTCCTGCAACTGCCGGAGCCGGACGGTGTCCAGAACGCCCGGGTTGAAGTGTGTGACTTCCGTGTCGGTGTGGTTGAAGAGAAAGCCGAAGGTGGTGGCGCCTCCGAGAGCGGCGGGCGTCACCGTGGCCACCAGGTCGATCCCCTGGGTCCGGGTCTCGAAGTCGTTGGTGAAGAAGCGGAAGTTCTGCAGGTTGCGGGCGCTGGTGACTCCCTCGGCGATGAGCGTCTCCACTTCCTCGGGGCCGAGGGCGAACAATTGCGTCAAGGCGAGGCGATTGGAGAGATCGATGCGGAAATAGTCGACCGTCAACCTCACCGGACCCCGGTCGGCCACCGCGCCCAGACTGGCGTTGACGGACCGCTCCGGCTCCAGCAGCTTGCCGCCCCGGAGTTGCGCCGCCCGGGAAGTCGAGGGAATGGTGCCGTCATTGACCAGGTCCCTGAGCTGAAGATCGTAGCGGGTCGACACGTTGAAGGCATTCTGTTGGCCCGGCGTGGGCGCCCGGAAACCGCTGCTCACGCTGCCGCGCACGGCCCAGGCCGGGCTCAACCGGTAACGTCCCGCCAACTTGCCGTTCAGCGTGGCGCCGAAGTCCTCATAGTCTTCGATCCGCGCCGCGGCTCCGACCGTCCATTGGTTGGAACGTCCGCGCAGCTCCAGGTCGCCGTAGAGGGCGTAGTTGGCCCGGTCCCACTGGCCGGCGGCGATGGGACTGAATCCCGGAAATCCGTTGGAGCCGGCGCTGAAGCCCTGAGGCGCGTAGGGTCCAATCTCCCATGACTCGTTCTGGCCCAGGCCGATCTTGAAGTCCTCCTCCCTCCATTCGCCGCCCCCGGCCAGGTGGACCCGGTCGCTCAGGGCATAGCTCAAATCCAAGTTGAAGGCGAGGTCCTGTTGCCGGTAGAGGCCGGGGTCGAATTCGGTGGGCGTGGCCGGACCCAACGAAGCGTTGACCGTGTCGAAAATGAAGAAATCCACCGAGTTGGAACCCAGGCTGAAGCTGGCGTCCCACACCATCCCGCCGGAGGTCTGCCCCCGAAGGCCGGCCGCCACCGACGCGTCGGCCAGCTCGCCCCCGAACTGGGGCCGGAAGCCCCCCGGGAAGATCTCCTGAAACGAGAAACAGTCGGGATCGGCGAAAACCCGGTCCAGCGCCCGGCGGTCCGGGATCCCGTTGTCGATGCCGACCGTGGGGCAGCCCGCCGAACCGTCCAGGATGCCGTCCTGAGCGTCGAGACGGTCGCCGATGAGGAGGGTCTCTCCGCCGTCGGGACTGAAAACGGCCGCCCGGGTAGTGGGATTCCGGAAGAAGAAGCCGCCGGTGACACGCCTGCTGGCGTAGTTGGTATGACCGTAGAACTGCATCTGGTCGAACACGCGCCCGAAATTGCCCCAGAACTTGAAGTCGTCGTCGATGGCGGGCGAGCCCCAGATCTGGGCCGGGTCGGCGACATGGGTGTTCCCGACCGATATGAGGTGCGCGGCGTCCGCGCGTTGGACACTGCGGCTGGTGGCGGCGGTGTTGCCGTATTCGACGCTCAGGTTGGCGAATCCACCCGGTCCGAGAGGCAGGCCGACGTTCCCGGAGACGGTGTAGGTTCCGCCGTCTCCGGCGCGAAAGCGGCCGGTCCGGAACTCCACGCTGCCCCCCGAGGAATCGTCCTTGAGCAAGAAATTCAGAACGCCGGCGATGGCGTCCGAGCCGTATTGAGCCGAGGCGCCGTCCCGCAGCACCTCCACCTGGCGCAACGCGATGGATGGGATCACGGAAATGTCGGGTCCGTGGGCGCCGTCGGCGACCCCGTTCCCCAGCCAGGTGATGACGGCGCCGCGGTGGCGCCTCTTTCCGTTGACCAGGACCAGCGTGTGATCGGGAGCCAGGCCCCGGAGGGTGGCCGGGCGGATGATGCGGGCCGCATCCCCCACCGGTTGCGGATTGACGTTGTAGGCCGGAAGGACGTTTCGCAACTGGTCGGCCACGTCCGGCTCGCCCTGGTTGACGATGTCCTTGGACGAGATCACGTCGATGGGGACCACCGACTCCGTCACCGTCCGCGGCTGGGCCCGGGTGCCGACGACCACGACCTCCTCGGTCAACTCGGGTGGGGATTCCCGGGCGGGCTCCTGGCGTTTCTCAGTCTCCTCCTGTCCGGCGGTCCCGCTCTGTTGCTCCGCGGCCTCCCGCGTCTGGGCCGCCAGCGGGAGCAGCAGACAATACACGGCCACCAAGCGCAGGCAGGACGTGAACCGTCGGCGATCGAACCCCATTTCATCTCCGGTCCCGAGGGGGCTCCCACCCTCGACGCCGTATTCTGCTAAACGTGAACCTGACGAAAGAGTAGCAGGAGCATGGGACCTCCGCGCCGGACGAATATGGTTCCCGTTCCGCGCCCTGTGGTAGGCTCGATCGGCCTGCGGTCCGGGACCGGCTTCGGTTTGCCACCACCTTCTCCTGACGAGTCATGAATCCGATTCAAGCTCCCGTCACCAAGGATCTGGTTCTGGTCGGGGGCGGCCACAGCCACGTGGGAGTGCTGAAGGGCTTCGGCACGAAGCCCATGCCGGGGGTTCGCCTGACCCTCATCACCCGGGATGTCCACACCCCGTACTCCGGGATGCTTCCGGGCCTGATCGCCGGTCACTACGAATACGACGAGACGCACATCGACCTGGGGCCCCTCTCCCGATTTGCCGGCGCCCGCCTCTACCATGATGAGGCCGTCGGCCTGGACCTGGACTCCAAGAGGATTCTGTGCCGTTCCCGGCCGCCCGTGCCCTACGATCTGGTCTCCATCAACATCGGCTCCACACCCACTCTCGATCCGGTTCCGGGAGCCGCCGAATCGGTGGTTCCGGTCAAGCCCATCGGCAATTTTCTCAGGCGCTGGGCCGAGCTCAGGCAACGTGTCCTGGGCAGATCCGGAAGCACTCGTATCGGCGTGGTGGGAGCCGGCGCCGGCGGCGTCGAGCTCCTGTTGTCGGCCCGGCATGCGCTGGAGATGTTGCGCCGGGAATCGGGCCGGCCCCGTCAGCCTCCGGATTTCCATCTTTTTTTCGAGTCCGCGACCATCCTTCCCACCCACAATCGGTGGGTCCGGTCCAAGTTTCAACGGGTGCTCCGGCGCCGCGGCATCCGGCTCTACCCGGGATTGAGGGTCGTCCGGGTCCGGGGGCGAACCTTGGTGCTGGAGGACGGGTCCAGCCATGAAATGGATGAGATTCTATGGGTCACACGGGCCTCGGCTCCCGGTTGGCTGCGGGAGTCGAAGCTGGAGGTGGACGCCCACGGATTCGTGAAAGTCGAAGCCACCCTGGAGTCGACGTCTCATCCGGGAGTCTTCGCCGCGGGAGACGTGGCCGCCGTGGCCGCCCATCCCCGGGAGAAGGCGGGAGTCTTCGCCGTCCGCCAGGGCAAGCCGCTCGAACGGAATCTCCGGCGGACCCTGCGGGGACTTCCTCCGAAACCGTTTCATCCCCAGAGAAAATTCCTCAGTCTGATCAGCACCGGAGACCGGCGGGCCGTGGCCTCCCGGGGCTCCTGGTCCCTGGAGGGCCGTTGGGCCTGGCATTGGAAGGACTGGATCGACCGGCGATTCATGGCGCGCTTCAACGATCTTTCGAAGATTCACGCTGCGCCGGCCGCTGCCCCTGGAAGAGGGGTCGTGGAGACGTCGGCGGCGCCGCCCGGGGACCGCCTGATGCGTTGCCGGGGATGCGGGTCCAAGGTGGGGGCCGCCGTCCTGGAACGGGTGCTGGGCCGGATCGATCCGGGGAACCTTCCGGATGTGGTGCTGGGACTGGAGGCCGGGGAGGATGCGGCCGCGCTGTCGGTCCCGCCGGGACAGACCCTGCTCCAGTCGGTCGACATGTTTCCGGCCATCGTCGACGACCCCTATGTCTTCGGCCGGATCGCCGCCAACCACTGTCTGAGCGACATCTTCGCCATGGGGGGCCGGCCCCGGACGGCATTGGCCATCGCTGCTCTGCCCTGGGCATCCGAAGACAAAATGGAAGTGACGTTGGAGGAATTGCTCCAGGGCGCCAGGCAGGTGCTGCGCCGGGCCGGGGCCGAGTTGGTGGGAGGCCACACGCTGGAAGGCTCCGAGCTGGCCTTGGGACTGGCGGTCTCCGGCCTGGCCGACTCCGGACGGCTCCTGCGCAAAGGGGCGATGGAGCCGGGCGACCGGCTCGTCCTGACCAAGCCCCTGGGAACCGGCGCCCTCTTCGCCGCCGAGA
The DNA here is from genome assembly GCA_022827025.1 of Acidobacteriota bacterium. Classification (GTDB taxonomy): domain Bacteria; phylum Acidobacteriota; class UBA6911; order RPQK01; family JAJDTT01; genus JAJDTT01. The sequence goes on along the minus strand of JAJDTT010000033.1, from coordinate 19,738 downwards.
TGCGGTTGAAGGCCAAGGGGCGCTGGATTCAGGGAGCTCTGGAGTGCATGCTCCGGTCCAACCGGAGAGCCGCCGCCTGCTTACTTCGCCACGCGGTCCATGCCTGCACCGACGTGAGCGGATTCGGTCTCGTGGGCCATCTGTTCGAAATGGTCCGGGACTCCGACGTGCAGGTCCGCCTTTCGTTGCCTGCCGTTCCCCTTCTGGAAGGCGCCGCCGAGACCGCCCGCGCCGGGATCCACAGCTCGCTTCAACCCCGGAACCTCCGGTTGCAGGGAGCCGTTCGGAACCCTAGACTGGCGTCGAGAGCACCGGCCTTCCCGCTGTTGTTCGATCCCCAGACCGCCGGAGGATTGCTTGCCAGCGTGCCGGGCCAGTGCTCGGAAGCCTGTGTCGAAGAGTTGCGGGGCGGGGGTGACTCCGAGGCCGCCGTCATCGGCGCCGTGGAAACGAAGGAGGACGGGCGCGAACCCATCACCATCGACCCCTGAACGGCCGCGGCAGCGGAACATTTCATCCTGGAGAAACAAGGAAGATGATCGAAATCGGAAAACCAGCCCCTGAATTCAGCCTCAAGAACCAGGCGGACCAGGATGTCCGTCTCAGTGATTACGACGGCCAGTGGGTCGTCCTCTACTTCTATCCCAGGGACAACACCCCCGGCTGCACCGTCGAGGCCTGTGAATTCACCTCAGGCGTGGAGGAATTCGCGGCGCTCGACGCGGTGGTCCTGGGCTGCAGCCCCGACACCACCCGCAAGCATCGCAACTTCATCAAAAAGTTCGACCTGAAGATTTCGCTCCTGTCGGACCCCGATCACAAGGTCATGGAGGAGTACCAGGCCTGGGGTGAAAAGAAGATGTACGGCAGGACCTTCATGGGCGTGAAACGCTCCACCGTGATCATCGATCCGTCCGGCAACGTGGCTCACCACTGGCGCAGCGTCAGGGCCAAGGGACACGCCGCCAAGGTGCGGGACAAGCTGGAAAAGCTGAGGTCTGCCTGAGCCCTCGCTGAGGCCCGGGAATCGTCTCGACCGGTTTCTCCGGATACCGGGAATCAGGCGGAGTGAGCCGCCTCGTAGCGGCTGATCTTGTCCTCGTGCCGGAGGGTGAGCCCGATCTCGTCGAGCCCCTCCAACAGGCAGTGCCTCCGGAACGGCTTCACCGGGAACTCCAGGTTCAGACCCCGGCCGTCCCGGAGGGTGCAGCTCTCCAAGTCCACCGTCAGGGCGTACTCCGGGTTCTCCCGGACGCGCCGGAAGAGGTCCTTCACCTGCCGCCCCGGGAGCCTGATGGGCAGCATCCCGTTCTTGAAGCAGTTGTTGTAGAAGATGTCGGCGAACGAGGGCGCGATGACGGTCCGAAATCCGTAGTCCAGCAACGCCCAGGGGGCGTGTTCCCGGGAGGATCCGCAGCCGAAATTGCTGCCGGTCAACAACACGGTGGCGCCGCGGAAACGGGACCGGTTCAACTCGAAACGGGGGTCGAGGCTCCCGTCCTCCCGGAACCTCCAGTCGTAGAAGAGAAACCGGCCGAAGCCGCTTCGCTCGATCCGCTTCAGGAACTGCTTGGGAATGATCTGGTCGGTGTCCACATTGGCCCGATCCAGGGTGGCCACCTTGCCCGTTTCCCGCCGGTAGGGTTCCATGGGGATTGCCTCAGAGCCAGTCTCGAATATCCACGAACCTTCCCTGGATCGCCGCCGCGGCCGCCATGGCGGGGCTCACCAGGTGGGTCCGTCCGCCCTTCCCCTGACGGCCCTCGAAATTCCGGTTCGAGGTGGAGGCGCAGCGCTGTCCGGGCTGGAGGACGTCGGGGTTCATGCCCAGGCACATGCTGCAACCCGACTCCCGCCAGTCGAACCCGGCCTCGGTGAAGATCCGATCCAGTCCTTCCGCTTCGGCCTGTCCCTTCACGCGCTGGGAACCGGGAACCACCATGGCATAGACGTTCTGGTCCACCTTCCGTCCCCGGGCGATGCGTGCGGCGCTGCGCAGGTCCTCGATTCGGGAATTGGTGCAGGACCCGATGAAAACCCGGTCCACGCGAACCCTCTGGACCGGAGTTCCCGGATCCAGATCCATGTAATCCAGGGCTCTCCGCCCCGACTCCCGGTCCGCCTCTTCGTCAAAGGCCTCCGGATCGGGAACCACACCCGTCACATCCACCACCATGCCGGGATTGGTTCCCCAACTCACCTGGGGCGCCAGGGAATCCACGTCCAGGTCCAGGTCCCGGTGGAATTCGGCCTGGGGATCGCTGGGGAGAAGCCGCCACCGGTCCACCGCCTCCTGGTACTCCTTTCCCGGAGGGACGAACGGACGTCCCTCCAGATACTCGAACGTGGTTTCGTCGGGAGCCACCATTCCGGCCCGGGCCCCCGCCTCGATGGACATGTTGCACAGCGTCATCCGCTCCTCCATGGAGAAGCCTTCAACCACCGGCCCGGCGTACTCGATGACGTGTCCCACCGCGCCATCCGTCCCCAGCGTGCGAATCATGTAGAGAATCACGTCCTTGGCGGTCACTCCGGCGGAGAGGCTGCCGGAGAAGTGGACCCGCATGGTGCGCGGCCGGCTCTGGATCAGGCACTGGGTGGCCAGTACGTGCTCCACCTCGCTGGTGCCGATTCCAAAGGCCAGGGCTCCGAAGGCGCCATGGGTCGAGGTGTGGCTGTCGCCGCAGACCATGGTCAGCCCGGGACGGGTCAGGCCCAGCTCGGGCCCGATCACATGCACGATGCCCTGATTCCGGCTGTCCAGATCGTAGAGCGTGACCCCGAACTCGCGGCAATTCCGGCGAAGCGTCTCCACCTGCTTTCTGGCGATGAGGTCGGCAATCGGCAGCTTCTGATCGACGGTGGGGATGTTGTGATCCAACGTGGCCGTCGTCAGGTCGGGACGCCTGACCCCTCGTCCCGCCTGACGCAGGCCCTCGAAGGCCTGGGGCGAGGTGACCTCGTGCACCAGGTGGCGATCGATGTAGAGAAGGTCGGGCCGGCCGGGTTCCTGGTGAACCACGTGATCGTCCCAGATCTTCGCGAAGAGGGTCTTGGGCATGTCTATGGAAGGGCCCGTCCGCTCGGACCCGTCAGGCCGAGGCGGTGCGCGGCGCCTCCCGCTCCAACCGGCCGGCCTCGTACAGAGCCTTGTTGACGGCGTTCAGATAGGCCCGCGCGCTGGCATCGATGACATCGACGCTGGCGGCCTTCCCCGTATATCCGATCCCGCCGAACCTGGTGCGAACAAAGACTTCACCCAGGGCGTCCTTGCCCCGGCTCACGGCGCTGACGTTGTAATCCAGCAGCCGGCCGGTGATCCCCGTAATCCGGTCGATGGCCTTGTAGATGGCATCGATGGGGCCGTCGCCGTGGGCGGTGGCGACGAATTCATCGTCGCCCTGCTGGAGCTGGACCACAGCCGATGCCAGTTGCTGGTTGCCGCCCTGCGCATGAACGTACTTGAGCTTGTAGGTGTCCGGAATCGTCTTGATCCCGTCCTGGATGATGGTGATCAGATCTTCGTCGAAGATTTCCTTCTTCTGATCCGCCAACTTGGTAAAGAAGAAATACGCTCGATGCAATTCGTTCGGCGAGAGTTCGTAACCCAGATCCTGGTACTTTCTCAGGAGGGCGTGACGTCCGCTGTGCTTGCCCAGCACCAGCGAACTGCTCTTGAGGCCCACCGACTGGGGAGTCATGATCTCGTACGTCTGGGCATTCTTGAGCATCCCGTCCTGGTGGATCCCCGCCTCGTGGGCGAAGGCATTCTTGCCCACGATGGCCTTGTTGGCCTGGACGAAGCTTCCGGTCAGGTTCACTACCATGCGGCTCGCCGCGTAGAGCTCCTCCGAGACGATGTCGGTGTAGAAGGGCAGGATGCTGCCCCGGGTCCGCAGCATCATGACGATCTCTTCCAGCGAGGCATTCCCCGCCCGTTCGCCGATGCCGTTGATGGTGCATTCCACCTGACGGCAACCGCGCTCCAACGCGGTCAGCGTATTGGCGACGGCCAGCCCCAGATCGTTGTGGCAGTGGGTGCTGAAAATCGCGTGCTCGTGGTGGGAGAGGCGGGAGCGGAGCATCTGGATCAGAGCCCCGTATTCGCCGGGAACGGAATAGCCCACCGTGTCGGGGATGTTGACGGTCGTGGCGCCCGCTTCGAGGACGGCGTCGAACACCTCCACCAGGTAGTCGATGTCGCTCCTGGTGGCGTCCTCGGCGGAGAACTCGACGTCCTCACAAAGGTCCCGGGCAATCTTGACGGCCTCCACCGAGGCCTCCAGCACTTCGGACCGGGATCTTCTGAGCTTGTGTTTCAGGTGGATGTCCGAAGTGGCGATGAAGGTGTGAATCCGGGGCCTGTACGCTTCCCGCAGGGCCTCCCAGGCCCGCTCGATGTCCATTCGATTGGCCCGGCACAGGCCGGCAATGGTGGGCTCCCTCACCTCTCCGGCAATGGCTTGCACCGCCTCGAAATCTCCCTGGGAAGCGATGGGGAACCCGGCCTCGATGATGTCCACGTTCAGCCGTTCCAACTGGCGAGCCATCTTCAGCTTCTCCTGAAGGTTCATGGAGCATCCGGGAGACTGCTCGCCGTCACGCAACGTGGTGTCGAATATGTAGATTTTTTCCGACATGGGCCCCTCCCCAGAGTTGGACTCAACCGAAAAATAGCCTTAAACAGTAGCAGGATTGATCCTTTCAGGTCAATTTCGGGGGAATCCTCAGCGTGTCTTCAGATGACCCGCTGCACGAACCAGAAGCCCCCCAGACCCAGCATCAGGGCGGAGGCCAGATTGATGGCGACGGAGTGCCAGCGCCGCCGGCTCAGGTAGAGGACCGCGGGAAAAAGAAGGAGAAGTATCGCCAGTTGTCCCACCTCGACGCCCAGGTTGAAGGAGAGAAGGGAGACGGCCAGCCCCGGCTTGGGAAGCTGCATCTCCCGCAGCACGTTGGAAAACCCGAATCCGTGAATCAGCCCGAAGAAGAAGGTGATGACCCAGCGGTACCGCACCTCTCTCACGAACATGTTCTCCAGCGCCACATAGCAGATGCTCAGCGCGATGGCCGCTTCCACGAACCGGGTGGGCAGGATGACCAGGTCCAGAGTGGCCAGGACCAGCGTCAGGCTGTGGGCCACCGTGAAGGAGGAGACGATGCCGACCAGCGACTTCAGGGCCCCGCCCAGGATGATCAGGCCCAGGAGAAAGGCCAGATGATCGTAGCCGGTGAGGATGTGCTCCACGCCCAGCACCAGGAAACGGCCCGCGCGGCGGGCGAGACCGGACCACCCCGTCAACACCTCGATCCTCTCCACCGGGCGGTTCACGTCCAGGACGTATTGGGTCAACGCTCCGTCCATGTCGACTTGACAAAAGGTCCGGTGACGGTCGTCGGTGAGCTTGTGAAAGGTGGATTCCAACTGGAGTTCGCCCGGCGGCTGATGAAACAGGTGGTTCAGGGACAACTCCAGCTCCCCGGAGTCCAGGATCCGGAATCCCTCAACGCGGGTCTCCGAAGTGCGGTCTCCGCTCCGAATCAGGAAGTGCTCCACGAGTCGAGACTGGATGTCCTGTCTCCGGGCCGAGACTTCCTGATACTCCAGGACACCGTCGCTGTTGGCATCCAACTCGGGAAGAAAGTTCAGATCCAGGATGGAAATGCGAATCGTGGACCGCACTTGCGGCGGCTCCACCCGAATCGTCCAATAACCGATCGAATCCTGGTGGGCGTGAAGCTGAGATGCGGAAAAGAGCAGCAAGGCAAGGCAGCCCCACCGGCTCGACCCCGTGAGCATCGCACTGAGCCGCAGCGAAATCCGCCGGTGCGGCCCCGGCCCGGGAGTCGTCATCTGGCGTGTCGGCTCCCCGCCCTCTGCAACTCCTCCTCAATCACCTTCTTCATCCCTTCGTAGGGTTTGGACCCCTTCAGGGTACGGCCATTGATGAAGACCGCCGGCGTCCCGGAAACCCCGGCCACCATGCCGTCCTCCAGATCCTGCTGGACGGTCGCCGCATACTTGCCGGACTCCAGGCACCGGCCGAATGCCTCCGGGTCCAGGTTCAGTTTCTTGGCCCGGTCCGTCAGGTCCTTGGGCCCCAACTTCTTGATGTCTCCGAAAAGGGCGTCGTGCATCTCCCAGAAACGGCCCTGATCGAAGGCGCAAAGGGAAGCCTCCGCCGCCTTCTGGGCGTGGGGATGGATGCTCCTCAACGGAAACTGCCGGAAGACGACCCGGACCCGGTCAGGATATTCACCGGCAATCTTTTTCACGACGGGGGCGAGACGCGCGCAGTAGGGGCACTGGAAGTCGGAAAACTCCACCAGCGTGACCGGTGCATCCACCGGTCCCAGAGACGGACTGCTCAGCGTCCGGATCTCCACCCGGTTCGGCTCCAGGTACAACTCGACCCGGCTCGCTGACTTGAGACGATCCACATAGGCTTGATAGCGCTTCTGGTACTGCTGCCGGCTCAGGTATCTCCGAATCTCTCCGGACATCTCCTCCAGGGACTTCTTCAGCTTCTTCCGGTTGCTCTGGTAGAAACTGGCCACCTCCTGATCGGTCGGCTTCTTCAGGCCGGCGCCGACCTCCAGCCGCAGCAGTTCCTGGACCGGGAGCGAACGCCGCTCCGCCTCCTGCTCCACCAGTTTCAGGCCCACCAGCCGATCCAGATTCGACTCGACCGCTCCGTGGACCTTCTCCTTGTGCTTCGCCTCGTACTGGAGACGGGTCAGGCGAAGATTCTTCAACTCCGGAGCCGCCGCCTGGCGGACTTCGTCCTCCAAGACCTCCACGCCGTTGACCCGGGCCAGCACACGGCCCTTGGCCGGCTGGGCCAACATCGATGCCGCCATGCACCCGACCGACACCATGACAGCCAGATTCAGAAGGACCCCAACCCGACAGGTCATCCAGTGTGATGCGTTCTTCATGACGACTCCCGGCCTTGAAAGAGTTCCGGCTCAGTCTACTACGACAGGAAGACGAGAAGGGAGTAACGAGAAGTTCCTTGGCAGGACCGACGTGACCAGCCTTCCTGATCGGGAAGCGAGAAGTGCGGTGCTGTTGCGATTTTGACGTTACGCGCGGATGCGTGGTAGGATGTGCGTATAAATATTTATGTGCTTATGCGTAGAACTTGACCCATGATCAGATGGAGTCTTTCCATCCCGGAAGAAACCGACCGGGCACTCCGCATGTACCTTGCCCGCAATGGGGGCAGGAAAGGGGACCTATCCCGTTTTGTCGATGAAGCCGTGCGGCGCCGGATTTTCGACCTGACCGTTGCCCAGGTCAAGGACCGCAATGCGCGTTACAACCAACGAGAAATCCTCGAACTGATCGACGAAGAGCTGAACGCCGCGCGTGCGGGTCATTCTTGATACGAACATCCTGATCGGAGCTCTGATCACGAAGGGAACCCCGCCGGACAGGCTGTACCGGGCTTGGTTGCGTGGCGAGTTGGAACTGGTGACATCCGCGGCGCAACTGGCCGATTTGTCCGACGTCTTGGCACGACCCCGGCTTCAGAAGTTTCTCGACGCAGATGAAGCATCAGCCATCGTCGAGAATATCGGTACCCGATCCTTGATCCTCGAAGACCCGCCGGGTGTGGAACTGTCCCCCGACCCCAAGGACAACCCGATTCTGGCCGCAGCAATCGCCGGCCGGGTCGACCTGATCGTTTCCGGCGACAAGAAACATATGCTCGCACTCCAGGAAGTTGAAGGCATCCCCGTGGTGACTGCCCGTGAAGCTCTGGTGCGACTCCGCCAACGTTGATCCAGTGAATTCGGTTTGGCAAACAGGCGATATTGGGAAGCCTCGAGCCACTACAGCCGTGTGACCCGGACCCGGAGGAAGAGGCAATAGAGGGCAACGCCTCCCATTAGTGCGCTGCCCACCAGCAGGGCAAAGGGCGCGGAAATGCGGGAGGCCAGGAATCCGGCCACCAGGTTGCCCAGCGGCATGCCCCCCCTCATGGCCAGGTTGAAGATGCTCACGACCCGTCCCCGCATCTCTTCGGTGGTGCCTTCCTGGACCAGCGACATGACGGAGGCAAACAGCACCATCAGGCAGACCCGGCACAGGAAGAGGAGCAACAGCCCGATGTAGAGGTTCGTGGAGACGGCGAACAGGGCCAGCAGCAGGGCCAGGACGACCTGGACCTGGATGCTGAACCGGCCGCGGTGGCTCATCCATCCCAGGTTGGCCGAGATCAGGGCCCCCACCACCGCTCCGACCCCCGAACAGGTCATCATCCCGGCGTATCCCTCGGGACCCAGGCCGTAGATGTCCCGGGCATAGACCGGCAGGAGCATCGTCATGGGAAGGGCGCTGAAGGTCAGGACGAATCCCAGAAGGCTCAGTTGCCAGAGCGACTTGCGAACGCGGACGAAACGGAGGCCGTTCCGGATCCCCTCCCAGACCGTTTCCTTTCGGGCAACAGGAAGCCAACTGCTCTTGACCAGGTAGAGGCTGCAGATCACCGCCACGAAGGACAAGCTGTTGAGGCCGAAGCAGGCGACGGCGCCGTAGGAGGTCATGATCAACCCGGCCAGGACGGGTCCGATCACCAGAGCGAGATTGAATTGGATCGAATTCAACGCAACCGCGTTGGCCATGTCCCGGCGCTTCACCAGGCCGGGCATCAGAGCCGCAAAGGCCGGAGCTCCGAAAGCCTGGGCCGTCCCCACCACCGTCACCAGGACCAGGAAATGCCACAACTGGACCACACCGGCGAAGACCAGAAGCGTCAGGATGAACGCGGAGAACATCTGCGTGTACGTGGAAAAGAGCAGGAGCTTTCTCCGATCCACCCGATCCGCGGCGGCTCCTCCCAGCAGAGACAGCAAGACGATGGGCATCTGGGCCAAGAAGCCGATCAGACCCAGATAGAAGGGGGAGTTGGTCAGGGTCAGGACCAGCCAGGACTGGGCCGTCGTCTGCATCCAGGTCCCGACGGCGGAGGTGCAGGCCCCGGTCCACATCAACCGGTAGTCACGGTACCGGAAGGCCTGGAAGGTCCTCAGGAAAACGCCCGGCCGGGAGGCATCCGAGTCTGGCATGGCGCCGGTATTATGCCTGGGCAGACATTTTCCTGCCTCCGGCGGCGGCAGCAGCGGGCGCGGTAGGTTACGGGGTAAAGAGAAACTCCACGACGTCCCCGTCCTGGATCTCGTATTCCCGGCCCTCGGTGCGGACCCGTCCCCTCTGGTGCATCTCTTTCCAGCTCCCGGTCCGGCACAGCTCCAAACCCGAAGCCACCTGGGCACGGATGAATCCCCGTTCCATGTCGGTGTGGACCCTTCCGGCCGCCCGGACGGCCGGCGTGCCCCGGGGAATCTCCCAGGCCCGGAGCTTGTTCCGGGCGATGGTGTAGAAGGTGACCAGATCCAGAAGTCGAAACCCTCGCCTGATCAGGCGCTCCGGACCCGGGGCCGGCAAGTCCAGTTCATTCAGGAACTCCTCCCTGTCCTCGGGCTCCAATTGATGAAGTTCATGATCCAGGGATGCCGAGACCACCAGAACCGAGGCAGGGCCGGACCGGGCCACCTCCTGCTCGAGCGTCCGGACGCAGGGGTGGTCCTCGCCGAGCGAATAGTCCTCCTCGGCAACGTTGGCCACGTAGACGACGGGCTTGCCCGTCAACAGCCCCAGACCTTTGAGGCGCCGTTGTGCCGGAGGGTCCAGGTCCAGCGACCTGAGGGGAACCCCCTTCTCCAAGCATTGCTGGAAAAGAAGAAACTCCTCCTTCTCCCGGGCGTGTGTCCGGGGATCGGTCTTCCAGGTGTTCTGCTGCTTGGAGATGACCCGGCCGAGGACCTCCAGGTCGGCCAACATCAGCTCCGTCTCCACCACCGACGCGTCCCGGGCGGGGTCCACCTGATCCAGGACGTGGACGATGTCCGGGTCCGGGAAGCAGCGGACCAGGTGGATGAGGGCGTCCACCTGCCGGACATGTCCGAGGAACTGGTTGCCCAGTCCCTCGCCCCGGCTGGCACCCCGGACCAGACCGGCAATGTCGATGAACTGAACGAAGCAGGGAGTGCACTCGCCGGGCTCCAGCAGCCGCTCCAGCTCCCGAAGCCGGGGGTCCGGGACCGGCACCTGGCCCACGTTCTGGTCGATGGTGGCAAAGGGATAGTTGGAAACGCCGGCTGCTCCGGACGTCAGTGCATTGAAGAGCGTGGACTTGCCCACGTTGGGCAGACCGACGATCCCGAGGGAGAGCATCGGTCCATTGTAACCACTGAAGGGAAAAAGAAGGACCGTAGGGGCGACCCTCGTGGTCACCCTCCGGCGCCGGTCGTTCCCGCACCTACGGTGCTTTGCCCAGGGAGAGCAGATTGGCCCAGAGGCGAAAGGCGCCCGGGACGCCCGCGGGGAGTTGCCGGAAGAATCCCAGGCCCGTGTAGACGTAAGTGCCCTTGCCGTACCTGGCTACGACCAGGGCGCCCCGTTTCGGATCGGGGTTGTTGGGGAAGGGGTCCCGCAACTCCAACAGCGGCCGGTAGGCGGGATCCCATTCGCCCAGGAAGTAGAGACCCCGTTCCTGGACCCATCCCTCCCAATCGGCATCCGTGATGGCGTTCGGCCAGTTGAGGACAGGATGATCCGGCTCCAGAACCCGTACCGGCGACGTCTCGTCGGTGACCCGGTCATGGGGCCGGTGAATGCGCGCCGGATAGGGGCCGTACTGCTCCCGGTTGAACTCGTACTTGTTGTATTGAACCAGCAGATGGCCTCCCTGGCGCACGTATTCCAGGAGCCGGTGGTTGTTGGATCTCAGGTCGGCGCGGTTCAGGTAGGCCCGGACCCCGGTCACGATGACGTCGAAACCGGACAGGTCGCTCTCGGCCAGATCCGGGGCGTCCAGGTAGGTGAGATCCAAACCCAGGTCCTCGATGGCGGCCGGGACCTGGTCGCCGACTCCCATCACGTAGCCGACGCGGACCGGGGCCACCTGCACGTCGAACGCCTGGACCCGCGAACGGGCTCGCCGATAGAGGTGCCGGGTCTCGACGTGGTGGTAGTCGATGGACCGGTAGCCCTGGGAGTAGGTCCTGTCTACCGTCCTCGCCCGGGCCTCGAGACGAAAGCTGCCCGGCTCGAGGTCTTGCGGAGGCTCCACTTCAAAGGTGACGGTGGCGGTCTCCCCCTCCCGCCGCAACGACAGGTCCCGAGTCCGGGGCTGCACCCGCCAGCCGTCCGGCGCCAGCAGTTCCACGACCGTATCGAGACTCCCGGGACGCTCGTTCTCCACCCGGACGCGAAAGGTCTTCCCTTGCGCGGCGCCCGGAACGAAGATCCGGACCTCCGGCTCCAGGCCGAGAGTCAATTCCGGAACCACCTGGAGTTCCCGCCGCCGCTCGCCGCCGATCACCGGGTCGAACCAGCGGTACTGGACGGGAACCTCGGCGCTGGCTTCGACATCGTCCGAGACATACGTAACCTGGGCCTTCAGGGCGGGTGGACTCACCGCCTCGACGCCGCTGAATCCGTCGCGGACCGAAAAAAGGTCGCTTTTCGAATCGGCCCGATACCAGTACGGCTGCGTGTAGCCGGCTTCGGCCGGGACCGTGACCCGGAACTCGCTGATGGGACCGGATCTTCCCAGGCTCCGGACGTTCCAATCTCCAGCGCCCGACAACTGAACCGAGCGCAGGCGCGCCGGATTCCCGGAACGGCTCAAAAAACGGACCTGGACCGAAACTTCTTCGCCCGGATTGACGCGTCCGTCCCGGCTACGGCGGACCAGCGCGTCCAGGTAGATGAAGTGCCCCCGGCGGGCGGCCGCGAGAAAGTCCTTCTCCTTGGCTCGAAGCAGAAACCGAGCCTCGGCATCGCCGGTTCGGGCCGTCAATTCCCGGACCAGCGCCAGGCCCTGCATGACTCCTGCGGCCGCCTGATCCAGTCGCGACTCGGCGTAGTCGCCCCGGATCTGCCGGATCAGCCGTTGGAGCCTCTCCAGGCCGCCGGTCAACTCCCGATCATGCCGGGCGACTCTCGTCAATGAGATCTCGAGGCCGCCGAAGAAGCCGGTTCCGTCACCCAGATCCGGATCGCCCTCGACCAGGCGGAAGTAAGCCGTACGCGATTCCGGCTCGGGCAGGATGTTCATCCCCTGGCAGCGATGGCTGCTCCGGGCCCGGGCACCAAACTCGGCGTACGATTCTCCCAGGAGAGGATCGTAGCCGCCCACATCGATGGCGGCCGTCCGGCCCGAACCGGAACGTCCGTCTCCCCAGGCCCAGCCCACACCCGGGGCTTGAAACAGCCGCGAGGTCCGCCAGGTCCGCAGGCCCTCATCAATCTGCTCCGGGAAACGAGCCGGATCCGATGCCTGCCGGAAGGCGCGGGCGGCCAGGCGAGCCGACGCCTGGTGATGTTGTCCGCCACCGGCGCCGCGGGGGTTGAGGGTCACGATCACGTCCGGCCGAAACTCCCGGATCACCCGGACCACGTCCCGCAGAACCTCCTCGCCCCAGCGCTCCAGGGTCTCCTCAACGCTGAAGGAGTAACCGAACTCATAGGCCCGTGTGAAGTATGGACTGGCGCCGTCGAAACGGTGCACCCGCAGGAGTTCCTGGGTCCTGAGCACTCCCAGGGCCTCGAACAGTTCGGGACCGATCTCGTTCTGTCCGCCGTCGCCCCGGGTCAGGCTCAGAAGCGCGGTCCGGATCCCGAGCCCCCGGCTCAACTTGGCCAGGACGGCGTTGTGTTCGTCGTCGGGATGGGCCGTGATGTAGAGAAGTGAGCCCGTGGCCGGGAGGCGCCGCAACGCCAGCCCGAAGCCGGTCAGCCCCTGGTCCTCTTCCAACTCCGGCGGAGTCGCGGACAGTGGAATGGAGAACAGCGACAGCAGCAGGAGCCCCGCCAGGAAAAGCGGTCCGCTTCCGCATCGTGCTGTCTCGCAACGGTTGATATCGAGTCTTTCGGGATCCATAGACCGAACTCTCTAGTGAGGCGTCCCGCAAAACCATGTATTCGTAACGGGTCGAGCCTCGATTCCGAATCCCCGCAGGGGCACCCCTTGCGGGCGCCCTCTTCGGTCCGAACCACGCCAGGAGGGGCGACATCCTTGTCGCCCATGGGAGGGGCGTGTTTCAGGCGCCCCGTGTTCTTTCGCAGGACCAAGCCACTCCTCTGGAGAACGGGCGCCTGGAAAGACGCCCTTCCCAGTCGGCGCCTGAAAGACGCCGCTCCACACGCTGGTGCCGGGCGGGCGGCCACAAGGGTCGTCCCTACTTCCAATTGACGGACAGCACACTCGCAGCCTGGCGCCAAACCTGTAGAATCATACCAGTTCTCGGAACGGGGGCGGCATGGGCGACACCGATTGGGCGGCGGCGGTTCAGATGACCTCGGGGGAGGACAAGGAGCGCAATCTGGAGACCGCCGAGCGGCTGGTCCGGGAAGCGGCCGAGCGGGGCGCCCGGCTGGTGGCGTTGCCCGAACTCTTCAACTGCCTGGGCCGCAAGGAGCAGGTGATCCGCGCCGCCGAGCCGGTCCCCGGTCCCACCAGCCGGAGGATGGGCGATCTGGCGCGCCGTCTCCGGATCACCTTGTTGGCCGGCAGCCTCTGCGAGAGGGCTGAGGGCCGGGACCGGGTCTTCAACACCAGTCTTCTGTTCGACGAGTCGGGAACCCTCCTGGCCCGTTACCGGAAGATCCACCTCTTCGACGTGGACCTGCCCGGGCGGGTGTCCTACCGGGAATCGAGCTGGATGGCTCCCGGCCGCGACGTCGTCTCCGCCGATACCGGTCATGGGCGTCTGGGCCTCTCCATCTGCTACGACCTGCGCTTCCCCGAGCTTTACCGGCGGCTGGTCCGCCGGGGCTGCCGCATCCTGATGGTCCCTTCGGCCTTTTCGTTGCCGACGGGCCGGGACCACTGGGAGGTCCTGTTGCGGAGCCGCGCCATCGAAAATCAGGCGTACGTCATCGCCCCCAATCAGTGCGGTCAGCACACGCCCGGATTCGCCACCTGCGGCCGCTCCGCCATCATCGATCCCTGGGGCGTGACCCTCGCCGTGGCTCCTGACGGAGAAGGCGTGGTCCTGGCCCGGCTGGATGCCCGGCGGCAGGAGACCATTCGCCGGGAACTCCCCGCTCTGAGCCACCGGAGACTTGACCCCGGCGGATCGACTGAGCGAATATGACATTCAGTTCATGCATTATTTTGCCCGTTCGTTCTTGGGCAACAGTCCTTGCTGCATCGAGAACGGGGGTCCTTCAACAAGGGGTGAATCATGAAGAAATCGACGTTCCTGATCGTTTCCGCCGTCGCGGCGTTTCTCCTCACGACGGTGGATGTGCCGGCCAGGAAGATGAAGGCGGACCAACTGGTCGCCCTCCATCTGAAGTCCATCGGCGAGAACCTGGTCTGGAAGAACCGGGTGGCCCAGGGACTGGGCACCATGGACATCCGGGTCGGAGGCCAGGGCAAGCTGGGCGGTCCCGCCATGCTGTTGGCGGAGGCGGACAAGATTCGGACCTCCTTCAATTTCGGGCACACCCAATACCCCCAGGAAACCCTGATCCGCAATGGGGACAAGGTGGACGTTGCCTACATCAGCCCGGGCGTCCGGTCCCAACTGGGGACGGCCCTCTGGGACAACTTTCCCCGGCTGGCACAGGAGGGACTCTACGGAGGAGTTCTTTCCACCGACTGGGCGCTGCTGGACCTGAGGAAGAAGCGGGCCAAGGTCCGCTACCGGGGACTCAAGAAGTTCGAAGAGAAAGAGCTGCACGAACTGGAGTACAAGCCCAAGAAGGGGGTCGACTACAGGATCCGCCTCTACTTCGAACCTGAAACCTACCGCCACGTGGCCAGCAGCTACCGGCTCTCGGTGCCGGGCGGAATGGGGCGAGGATTGGTGGACATTGCCGGAGACGGCCGCACCGGTGGAGGCGCAGGCGCGGGAGGCGCCACGGCCCCGGGAGGCGGAGGCTTCTCGGGACCGCAGTACAATACTCGTCCGGGTCCCTCCGACGGGCCGGCGAACCAGAATCGGATCAACCTGGTGGAGACCTTCTCGGACTTCAAGCAGGTCGATGGGCTGACCTTGCCGCACCTTTACCGGATCACCCTCAACGTCGACGCCCAATCCGGTTTCGTCGGACACTGGGAGATCAAGATCGACCGCATGTCGCACAATCGCAAGATCGCCGCCAGGGCCTTCGCCATCAAGTAGGCGCGCGAATCCGGGAAGTGAAATGATGGGCTGGAAATCCAATTCATCCGACATGGGGCGAGTCACAGGGCCGTGGAGAGTCTTCGGCGCGTTCGCCGTCGCGTCTCTCCTCTTGGCGACTCCGTTTGTATCGGCCAAGAAATTGAAGGCCGATGCGCTGGTTGAGCTCCACCTGCAGGCCATCGGCGAAAACCTGGTCCGGAAGAATCGGGTCGCTCAGGGTTTGGGCACCGTGGACATCCGGGTGGGAAACCAAGCCAAGATGGTCGGTCAGGCCATGCTCCTGGCGGAGGGAAACAAACTCCGGACCGAAATCAGATTCGGTCATCCCCAATACGTTCAAGAGACCCTCGTCCGCAGCGGGGAGAAGCTGGACATTGCATACGTCAGTCCAGGCGCCCGCTCCCGGCTGGGGAGTACGCTTTGGGACTTTTTCCCGCGTCTGGCCCAAGAGGGCCTGTACGGAGGAATACTCTCCACCGACTGGGCGTTGCTGGACTTGGAAAAGAGACGGGCAAAGATTCGTTACCACGGACTCAAGAAGTTCGAGGGCCGGAGGCTTCACCGGTTGGAGTACTGGCCGAAGAACGGAGTCGACTACCGGATTCGGATCTACTTCGAACCTGAGACCTATCGTCATGTGGCGAGCAGATACCGGCTGACTCTGCCGGCCGGCATGGGTCGGGGGCTCGTAAACATCCGTGGAGGCGCGTTCGGCGCCGGTTCCGGGCCCGCAGACAAGATTCGAATCCGCTTGACGGAGACTTTTTCGGACTTCAAGGAAGTGGATGGGCTGACCCTGCCGCATCGCTACAGGATTGCCCTCAACACATCCGCCATCGGGGGTTTCGTGGGACATTGGGAATTCCAGATCGACCGCATGATGCACGATCAGAGGATCGCCGCCAGAGCATTCAGGATCGAATAGATATGACAAATGGATCCGAGGGACGAGCGCAACGGCTGGAACCCTCGGACTGGGTGACGGCCGGATAACGATGAGGTGAATCATGCGAAATTGGGGAGTCCGGATCGCTCTCTTCGCCCTGATGTTGCCGTTCGCGGTTGGGGATGCAACGGCCAGGAAACTGAAGAAGGAGGAGCTGATCGCCCTCCACCTAAAATCCATCGGCGAGAACGCCGTACGGAAGAACCGGGTCGCCCAGGGAACGGGCACCATGGACATCCGGGTGGGCGGCCAGGGCAATCTGAACGGCCGGGCCATGCTTTTGTCGGAGGGGGACAAGCTTCGGACCGCGCTGATCTTCAACCACGTCCAATATCCCAAGGAAACCCTCATCCGAAACGGTGACCAACTGGACATCGCCTACATCACTACCGGTGTCCGGTCTCAACTGGGGACGGTTCTCTGGGAAAACTTCCCGCGGCTGGTCCAGGAGGGACTCTACGCCGGCGTCCTTTCCACCGACTGGGCGCTGCTCAAACTGAAGGACAAACGAGCCAGGATCCGCTACCGCGGACTCAAGACATTCGAGGGCCGAAAGCTCCACGAAGTCGACTACAAGCCCCGGAAAAAGGTTCGCTACCGGGTCCGCCTCTACTTCGAGCCGGAGACCTACCGCCACGTGGCCAGCAAGTATCGGATCGTGGTTCCCCGCAGCGCCATGCGGGGGCTGACCAACATTTCCAGCGGAGGAGGGGCCCCGGTGGGCTCCGGCGGGGGAATTACTCCTGGAAACCGCACCGTATCCAACAGTCAAAGCAGCCTGTTGGGGCAGATCGGAGGCCCGGGAGCCGGGGACGACCCCACCACCCGCAGCACGGTCGAACTGACGGAGAGGTTCTCGGAATTCAAGCAGGTTGATGGTCTGACCCTGCCGCATCACTACCAGATCACTCTCAACGTCGACGCCAATACCGGATTCGTGGGCCATTGGGCGATGCAGCTCGAACGCATGTCGCACGATCGTCAGATCGCCCCCAAGGCCTTCGTCATTCCGTAGCCGGGCGCAGGGATCAGGACCGATGCAAGGAATCGCCGCCGTTTCGCTGGGCCCCCGAAAAGAGATGGTTTTCCGGGAATTCCCTCTTCCCGACGTGGGCCCGGACGACATTCTGGTCCGGGTGCGCCGCTCCAACATCTGCGGTTCGGATCTGCACATCTGGCACGGGCATGGTCCCGAGTTCACCCAGGGGGAGGGCTTCGTCCCCGGGCATGAAATGGTCGGAGAAGTCTTTCGCCTCGGCCGCCGGGTGAAGACCGACGTTCTGGGGCAGCGGCTCGAGGAGGGCGACCGGATCGCCTACACCTACTTCCTTCCCTGCGGAAATTGCGCGGCGTGCATGGACGGATCGCCCGCCTGCCCCAACCGGTCCGACCATTGGTTCCAGGATGCCGGTGAATCTCCCCACTTCCGGGGAGCCTACGGAGAGTACTATTACCTGCGCCGGGGACAGACGGTGTGCAAGGTCCCTCCCGGATTGAGCAACTCGGAGGTCTCACCGGTCAATTGCGCCCTCTGCCAGGTGCTCTACGGACTGGACCAGATCGGGGTCCGCCTGGGCGACACCATCATCGTCCAGGGCGCGGGCGGACTGGGACTGTACGCCTGCTCCCTGGCCAAGGAGATGGGCGCCGGCCAGGTCATCGCCTTCGACCGGTTGGAGAGCCGGCTGGAGCTGGCCCGCTCCTTCGGCGCCGACCTCACGGTCAACATCGAATCCGTGAACCGGAAGACCCGTCGAGAGATGATCCTGGACCTGACCCGGGGCCAGGGCGCCGACGTGGTGGCCGAGTTCGCCGGATCGCCCCTGCCGGTGGAGGAGGGCGTGCACCTGCTCCGCCAGTTCGGCCGCTATCTTTGGGTGGGAAACGTCGCCCCGGGGAGGACCGCCGCCCTGGACCCGGCCATCAGTGTCCGGTCCGGACACACCATCCGCGGGGTCATCGCGTATGCTCCTTGGGTCCTGCCCCGGGCACTGGACTTTCTGGCCCGCCGCGGACATGCCTACCCCTTCGAGCAGATCATCTCCCACACTTTCCCCCTGACGGAGCTCAACGAGGCCTTCGCCCTGGCCGACGAAGGCAAGGCCATCCGCGTCTCGCTGACCTCCTGATTCGAATCGACGGGAATTGACACAAGCCGAGTTTCAGACTTCGTACCCGCCAGCGGCTCGAATATCACGCTGCTCGCCACGGCTCCGACGGACGTGAACTCTCCCGGCTGAGAGAACATCTATTATGGACAATGGCACAAGAACAATTGTCAGGACCCGACCTCGAAACGGCTTGGATGCCCTTGAGCGAGAACGTTCCCAATCGATCTGCGAATGAAAGAAAGCCGCAGTGGCTTCAGACCGGATTACGGCCGAATGACAAAGAGGTGAATCATGCGTAAGTGGGGATTCCGGATTGCTCTTTCCGTCTTGGTGTTTCCGCTCGCGGGAGTGGACGGAACGGCCAGGAAATTAGAGGCGGACGATCTGATCGCCCTCCATCTAAAGGCCATGGGCGAGAACCCGGTGCGTAAGAATCGGGTGGCACAGGGATTGGGGACGTTGGACATCCGCGTCGGCGGCCTGGGTAAGCTGGGCGGTCCGGCCATGATTCTGGCGGAGGGGGACAAACTCCGGACCAGTTTCGGCTTCGGCCACATCCAGTATCCCAGGGAACTCCTGATCCGGAACGGCGACAAGTTGGACATCGCCTACATCACTCCCGGCATCCGTTCCCAGTTGGGCACCGCCCTCTGGATCCACTTCCCCCGACTGGCACAGGAGGGTCTCTACGGGGGTGTCCTCACCACCGACTGGGCTCTGCTGGATCTCGAAAAGAGGCGCGCCAAGGTCCGCTACCGGGGGCTCAAGACGTTCGAGGACAGGAAGCTGCATGAGTTGGAGTATCGGCCCAAGAAGGGAGTGGAATACAGAATCCGGCTCTACTTCGAGCCTGAGACTTACCGACACGTGGCCAGCAGCTATCGCCTGACCATTCCGGCCGGCGTGGGGCGGGGGTTGATGCACGTGCAACAAGGACCCGTCTTTGGCGCCGCCGACGGGCCCGCGGACAACACGCGGATCCAATTGATAGAAACCTTTTCGGAATTCAAGGAAGTCGACGGGTTGACCCTGCCGCACCATTACCGGATCACCCTCAACGAGTCTGCGGCCAGCGGCATGGACTCAGGTGCCGGCTTCGCCCCCCGTAACGGCTTCGCAGGGCACTGGGAGATCAAGATCGACCGCATTTCTCACGAACACCGGATCACCCCCCAGGCCTTCGCCATCAAATGAACATCACCCGCGTCTCGCTGACTCGATACTCGGAAAAGTGACGTCGGGAAGTTCTCAGACTTCGTCCCTGCGGAACCGCTCCAACAGGTGATCGCAGGCCCGGACCGTGAGGGCCATCATGGTCAGGGTGGGGTTCTGGCAGCCGGCGCTCACGAAACAGGCTCCGTCGGTGACCAGCAGGTTGTCGATGTCGTGGCACTGGTTGTAGGCGTTCAGCACCGATTTGGCCGGATCGTGCCCCATCCGGGCCGTCCCCACTTCGTGAATCGCCATGCCG
>JAJDTT010000250.1 GCA_022827025.1 Acidobacteriota bacterium | reverse complement strand
GGGTTGGCCGCCAGGCGGTTGATTCCGCCCGAGCCGAAGAGGAAGGTGAGTCCGAATCCCAGGAGCGTAAAGGTCAGGACGATCCCCAGGGAATAGAGGGAGGCGTCCCGGAGCGCCTGGCCGCGCGTCACGGCCTGGCGTTTGGTGAAGTAGGAGACGGTGATGGGGATCATGGGGAAAACGCACGGCGTGAGGAGCGCCAGCGCTCCCATGCCCATGGCAAAGGCGATGTAGCCCAGTGTCTCCACGGGGATTCCGTCCGAGTCCCCGGCGCCCGCCGGGGCGCCCGAAGCGGAATCGGACGGCTCTTCCTGGACGGCTCCGGCTGGAGCCTCCGCCACTCCCTCCGCATCAGCGGTCAGACCCGGAGGCGGCGCCCGGCCCTCCACGACCTGCACCGCGGCTTCCAGCACCTTGTTCCGGGGAGGCAGGCAGAGCGTGTCGCTGCACACCATGAAGCGGACCTTCAACCCAAGGGTTTCCTCTCCCGGTTCGGTGGAAGCACCCACACGGACCGGGACGGCAAAGTCCACCTGCCCCTCGAAATACTCGGTATCGATCCCGAAACTGGGATCGTAAGCGACGATGGGCGTGGGCTGGCTGACGGGACCGCCGGCCTCGAACGCAGATTCCTCCAGCACGGTGATCGTGGTCTTGACCGGTGGAGGCGGCTGATTGAGGGAGTAGAGGTGCCAGCCCGGCACCAGCTCGGCACGCAGCGTCGCTTCGAAGACATCCCCGGCGGGAACCTCGGCCGAATCCACGAGCAGCTCGAACCGGATCTTGTCCTGAGCCGGCAGCGGCAGAATCAGGAGCAACCAGATTCCGCCGGCTCCACACGCGTTCACTATTCGACGAATCGCAATTCTCACGCTGACTCCTGCCGGTGGACGACCCGGCCGCCCACCACGGTTAGCACCGGCGCCCCTCGAAGCTCCCAGCCCCGGAACGGACAGTTGCGTCCCTTGGACCTGAAGCGCGACGGATCCACCACCTGCCGGCGGTCCGGATCGATGACCGTCACGTCGGCGTCCGCGCCTTCCGCCAAGGTTCCCTTCCCCAGTTTGAGGATCCGGCTGGGATTGAGGCTGAAGAGTTCCACCAGCCTGGGGACCGGGACGACCCCGGCGCGGACCAGGTGCTCCCAGCAGATCGGGATGGCCGTCTCCATGCCGATGACGCCGCTGGCCGCCTCTTCGAACGGCTCCTCCTTGTCCAGCCGGGTGTGGGGCGCATGATCCGTGGCCAGACAGTCGATGCTCCCGTCCGCCAGACCCTCCAACATGGCCTCGACATCGGCTCTCTCCCGCAACGGAGGCATCATCTTGAAGTCGGTGTCGAAGTCCTGGATGTCGTCGTCGGTCAGGGTGAAGTGATGGGGCAACACCTCGCACGTGACCCGGATTCCCTGCGCTTTGGCGGCTCGCACCTGGTCCAGGGACTCCCGGGTGGAGAGGTGGAGAATGTGGACCCGGCCGCCCGTGATCCGGCTCAGGATGATGTCGCGGACCACGTGGAGTTCCTCCGCGGCGCGGCTCATGCCCCGCAGCCCCAGCCGGGTCGATGCCTGCCCCTCGTTCATGCAGCCGCCGGCGGCCAGGAACAGGTCCTCGCAGTGGTCCATCACCGGGATGTCGAAGATCCTGGCGTATTCCATCGCCCGCCGCATGACCTGGCTGTTCTGCACCGGGCGGCCGTCGTCGGTGACGGCGACGATTCCCGCCGCGTGCATCTCCCCGATCTCCGCCAGTTGCTCGCCCCGGGAACCCAGGGTGATGGCGCCGGTGGGATAGACGTTCACCAGCCCCGCTTCGGCGGCCCGTTCCAGGATGAACCGGGTGATGGCGGCGTTGTCGTTGACGGGAGTCGTATTGGGCATGCAGACGATGCTGGTGAAGCCTCCGGCCGCCGCCGCCCGGGAACCCGTGAGGATGGTCTCCTTATCCTCCCGGCCCGGCTCCCGAAGGTGGACGTGCATGTCGACGAAACCGGGCGTGACTACACAGCCCGCGACGTCGATGACCTCGTGGCCCTTGCCGGCGGACAGGTTCCCCACGGCAACCACTTTCCCGTCTTCGAGCAGGAGATCCGCCCGCCGATCCAGATCCTGGGACGGGTCCACGACCCGGCCTCCACGCAGCAACAGGCTCACGACTCCTCCTCGCCGGCTCCCAACAGGAGATACAGGACCGCCATTCTCACCGCCAGTCCATTGGTCACCTGATTCAGTATGACCGAATGGTCTCCGTCGGCGACATCCGGATCGATCTCGACGCCACGATTGATGGGTCCCGGATGCATGATGATGGCATCCTCGCGGGTGGCCCGCATCCTCTCCCGGCTCAGCCCGAAGAGACGAAAATATTCCCGGACCGAGGGAAAGAAGACTTCATTCTGCCGCTCCCTCTGGGTCCTGAGCATCATCACCACGTCCGCGTCCGCCAGGGCCTCCTCCAAGTGGAAGGTGACCGCGGCGCCCAACTGCCCGAACTCCAGCGGGATCAGCGTCGGGGGACCGCAGATCCAGACGCGGGCGCCCATCTTGGTCAGAAGATAGGTGTTGGAACGGGCGACCCTGCTGTGAGAAATGTCTCCGACAATGGCGACCTTCAAGTCCCGGATGGAACCCTTGCGCTCCAGGATGGTGTAGGCGTCCAGCAGAGCCTGGGTCGGATGCTCGTGCATGCCGTCCCCGGCATTGACGATGGAACACTCGCGGCAGGTTTCGGCCAGCAACCAGGGCGCTCCGGCCGCCTGATGACGCAGGACGATGATCTCGGGACTCATGGACTCCAGGTTGCGGGCCGTGTCGACGAGGGTCTCTCCCTTTCCCACGCTGCTGGTGGAAACGCTGAAGTTCAGGATGTCGGCGCTCAGGCGTTTGGCGGCGATCTCGAACGAAGAACGGGTGCGGGTGGACGCCTCGTAAAACAGGTTGATGATGGACCGGCCCCGGAGCGTCGGCACCTTCTTGATCGGACGGGTGGCGATCTCGCTGAAGCTACGTGCCGTGCTCAGAATCAGCTCGATGTCACCGATCGGCATCCCTTCGATGCCCAGAAGATGCCTGCTGCTGAGCGGCATGGGTTAATTGCCCTTCCGAGTGAGAAACACCCCCTCGTCCTGATCCACGGGGGCGATGTGCACGTCGACCGTCTGGTCTTCCCGGGTATCGACCCGGCGACCCACGTAGTCGGCCTGAATGGGAAGCTCGCGATGTCCCCGGTCGACGAGCACCACCAACTCCACCCGTTTGGGCCGGCCGTAGTCCAGGAGACTCTCCAGGGCCGCCCGCACGGTCCGGCCGGTGTAGAGCACGTCGTCCACCAGCAGCAGGGTCCGGCCGGTGACGGGAAAATCCAACTGGGACGCTCCGACGATGGGCTGCGGCCCGACCAGCGACAAGTCGTCCCGATAGAAGTTGATGTCCAGGATCCCCAGCGGCAGGCGATGCCCCGTCAGATCTTCGATATTCCGCTTCAGACGCCGCGCCAGGGGAACTCCGCGGCGGCGGATCCCCACCAGAGCTGCCTCCTCGATATTCGGATGGGATTCGACCAGGTCCCGGGAGATCCTCAGGAGCGTGCGCTCCATCTCCTGATTCGTCATCAACAGTTGCAACGGACTCCTCCCGCGTTGACCGAGGGCGGCCTGAGATTTGGAGATTAGCATAGGAGTAGCCCGGCGAGAATGAGTTGTGCCGAATTCGAAAGAGAGAAGGGCAGCGGACGGGTCGAGACCCTGCCGGCGAGTTGCCCTTTCCCCACTCCTCTCACTCTTTCTCTTCCCTGTGCTATCGTGAAAGGGTGATTCACGTGGTCCAGGCGCCGGTCGTCGGGAGCGTCGGCTATCCCGGTTTCAACCACCTCTTGGCGCTTCGTTCCCGTGAGATCGCCGCCAGCGCCAAGCCCGGCCAGTTCGTCATGGCCGGTCTCGCGGACTGCTCTTCCGACCCCCTTCTGAAGCGCGCCCTGGCCGTCTACTCGATCCCTCGCACGGCCGGGGACGGCGACCTCCTGACGCTGCTGATCAAGGTGGTGGGGCCGGGGACCCGCCAGTTGGCGGCACTCCGGGAAGGCGACCGGGTCAGCCTGATCGGCCCGCTGGGAAACGGTTTCGACACCTCCCGGGCCAAGGGTCGGGTCAGCGTTCTGGTGGCGGGGGGAGTGGGCATCGCCTCCGTCTTCCTGTTGGCCAGGGAACTCAGCGAGGCCGGGGAGGAAATCCATCTCTTGTACGGCGCCCGCCGGGCCCGGGACCTGGTGGGGATCGAGGACTTTCAGGGCCTGGGAATTCAGGTCCAGGTTGCTACGGAAGACGGCAGCCGAGGTGCCCGGGGACTGGTCACCCGGATTCTGGAGCCCTACTTCCGGTCCTATCCGGCTCGGAAACTGGCCGTCTACACCTGCGGACCCAATCCCATGATGCAGGCCGTCTCCAGGCTGGCTTCCGCGCACGGAGCCGGATGCCAGGTTTCGATGGAAACTCCCATGGCCTGCGGCTTCGGCGTCTGCCTGGGGTGCAGCGTGAGAACCGTCCACTCCTATCGCCTGGCCTGCACCCACGGCCCCGTGTTCGACGCGCGGGAGGTGGTCTGGGACACGGCAACGGAAGGTGAAGGGGTCCATGCCTGATCCGGTCAGCCTTGCGGTGGAGATCTCCGGAATCCGTTTCAAGAACCCGGTGCTGACGGCGTCGGGCACCTTCGGCTACGGACTGGAGTTCACCCGCTTCTTCGACATCTCCCGGCTGGGCGGCTTCTGCACCAAGGGACTCTCCCTCCTGCCTCGTCCCGGCAATCCCCCGGGCCGCATCTTCGAAACCCCTTCGGGGATGCTCAATGCCATCGGATTGGAAAACGTGGGTGTGGAGGCATTCGTCCGGGACAAGCTTCCGCGGCTGGAACCCTACGAAACCCACGTCATCGCCAACATCTTCGGCAAGAGCATCGGCGAGTTCACGGCCCTCACCGACCGGCTCAACCCCTGTCCCAAGGTGAGCGCTCTGGAGTTGAACATCTCCTGTCCCAACATCTCCGAGGGAGGAATCGAATTCGGACACGATCCGGACCTGACCTTCCAGGTGGTGGAGGCCGTGACCCGGATCTCGGCCAAACCGGTCTGGGTGAAGCTCTCGCCCAATGTCACCGACATCCGCATCTTCGCCCGGGCCTGCCAGGAGGCGGGAGCCGACGCCATCACCCTGGTCAACACCTTCGTGGGTATGAGCGTGGACATCCACCGCCGCCGGCCCATGATCTCCAATGTTACCGCCGGCCTTTCGGGGCCTGCCATCCGGCCCCTGGCGGTTCGTCTGGTCCACCAGGTCGCCGAGAGCGTGGAGATTCCCGTCATCGGCATCGGCGGCATCGCCACCACCCGGGACGCCCTGGAGTTTCTGATTGCCGCAGGGACGGTAGCCGCCCGTCCCATGAC
>JAJDTT010000134.1 GCA_022827025.1 Acidobacteriota bacterium | reverse complement strand
CAATTCAACCTGGGCGTTATGTACGACACTGGCGAGGGCGTGCCGGAAGACTCTCGCGAAGCTGTGAAGTGGTATCGCCAAGCCGCGGAGCAGGGGCGCGCCAGAGCCCAATTCAGACTAGGATTCATGTACGACACTGGCAAGGGCGTGCCGGAGGACGACCGCGAAGCCGTGAAGTGGTATCGCCAAGCCGCGGAGCAGGGACACGCCATAGCCCAATTCAACCTGGGCTTTATGTACTCTCGTGGCGAGGGTGTGCCGGAAAATTACATAGACGCTTATGCTTGGGCGAATCTTGCTGCTGCCCAAGGATTGAAACAGGGTGTCACGCTCAAAGACAATCTCCGGCCATTGATGACCGCTGAGCAAGTGGCGAAGGCGCAGAAACTTGCTACTGATCTTTTCGCACGCATCAACTCCACGCATTCAGGCTAACATTTCCGAACACCCGAAAAATTTCCGTTTTGTGAGTCTCTAAAATCGACGTTCTCAGGGAGACTACGACGTTGCAGGATGGATTCTTGGGGAAGCACGCTGGCGTGGTGAGACTATGCTGAGCCACAGGCGAGATTTTTCGTAACCCTGGATGGCAATTTGCCTCCCCCTTTTGCTTGTGGGCCATACAATGCCTTCAGACCGAAAACCGCTCAACGATTTTGCGTGTGACGCGCCGGCGCCGCCGGTCGTAGATCTGCGTCGTGTGCGGGTGGACGTGGCCGGCCAGTACTGGACGTCATCCGGCGGCACATTCTCGGGAAGCAGATCCGTGACCACCAGGACGCGAAACGAATGGGGCGAGAAAAACCTCGGTCGCCCTGCGCTCTTGCCGACGTTGTTCCGCCGGGTCTTCACCTCGCTGGACAGCACTCAGCAAGTTGAAGGCCTGAGGTCTGGCATCCGCCAGAGAAAGAGCCGGCAGATGCCCACCTTCATTCGTCGTCGTCGGCCACCGGTTCGATAGAGGGACTTGAAGGTCTTTCGACCGCTTATCCTGACCCGAACTCCGAAGGAGCCAGGAAAGGATCGATCCCGGATTTCCTGCACAGATTTGTCCGCTTTGAAACTTCCAGTCCCCGATGACCGTAGGCGCACCCCTTGCGGGTGCCCGCGGGGTCGCATCGTTTCCCGGCTGAGTCGCCGCTCCACCCCCCCGGTTCGGTAGTGCCCAAGCAATGGCCGGCGGACGGTGGCGCCGTTCGGAGGTAGGGCGACCACAAGGGTCGCCCCTACGAGTCGTTCGACAGCGGCAACGCGGTGGGCGCCGCTGATGGACAACAATCCCCGTCCAGTTTCTCGCGGGATCATGCCGGAGGCCCGGTGGTGGGGGACTTCTGAGAAACACGCAGGAGTGTCAGGAAGGGGGTTTTCCTGTCCCCCTCCCCCCATAGGCGGCCTCTTTCAGGCACTCTCTTTCATACCAACCGGGAACCATGGCCAGGGACAACAGGATGCGGACGCGGGGGTAGGAAAACCCCCGCTCCTGGATCACCCCTGTTTCTTCCAGGATCTCGCCGGCTCATGTCCGGTGGGAGAGCTCCTAAGACGGAACAAAACGATTGTAGACTGACAAGTACAGTTATATCAGTCAGGTGAAGGACTATATTGGATTGGATAAGACTTGCTTGGACAACCATATTAGATGAATGGCATTCAGGGGGTCGTGGGTTCGAATCCCATCAGCTCCACCAATTTCTCGTCCAAGGGTGTCCAGGGAAGACCGGTCATCAACCTGATCCGGCGTCGCCGGAACCAGGAAACATTCGTCCATTTGCAAACGACCGGGAGGGACGACGATGAAGGGGACGTTCTTGCCGCCCCTCTTTTCCGCCGACACGCTCCCGTCCCTCTCGCCGTCCGGGGAGTCGGTTGCAAGTGTCCGAAATCGGGACAAACTGTCCGATTTCGGACACTCCGAACGATCTTTCCGTTCAGTATTCGGGCTATTGGCCTCCGCCCGCGAACCTCTCTCCGGCCAAGCCCATGGCGGCTCCTCCCAGCAGAAACAGAACCAGTCCCTCGACACCCCACCAGATCACGATGGTCATGGGCAGAGCGATCACCCCGGAGTAGCCCAACAGAGTGATGTGCAGAGCATCATTGTGCCGTCGAAACCAGCTCACTCTTGCCAGGACTCCCTGAGCCACCGTTCGATGTGGCGCGCGAACTCCTCGAAGTCATCGAGTCGTTCGGAGAGGATCTCGACGATCAGGTCGAGGTCGACATCCAGATAGCCGTGGACGAGCACGTTCCGGAAACCGGCGATCTGCCGGAAACGCGCCCCGAAATTCGGCGGCAGCACATCTGCCTCGACCAGGCTGTCGATGGAAGATCCGTACGTTGCCGGATCGTATCCCAACGCGGAGCCGAGATGAGTTGCGACATCGAGGGCGGCTTGCGCAGAGAGCTGAAGACCGTGTTCGATGGCCCAACGGCGATCGATATCGGAGCGGAGTTCCTCGGGAGTGCATCCGGCATGCCGGCGCAGGATGGCGACCGCTCGCCGTAGTGCCATGAGCCGCCGATTCACTACACGGCGGTCCGGACGGCCCGGAGTCACCGCCGGACCTCGTTACCGGCGCGCGCGGCATATCGGCGTGCGCGGTCCATCTTTTCCAGTTGTGGCAGGAAGTCGAAGTAACGCGAAAGGGCCTGACCCGCACGGTTCGTCGTCGCCCGGAGATCCCGGGAGAGAAATCGGACGCCGTCGCGCAGAACCCGGTGGTACAACAAAATAGAGGCTCGGTTGAGCACGACGACGTCCACGTCATTCGTGCCGAGCGCCACCATGAGATCCGTAGTGAGCTGCGACTGATAACCCCACGCTCCGTCGTGCGCGCATTCCTCATCAATGTAGACCGCGACATCGATGTCGCTGTGCGGTTGTGCCTGCCTCCGGGCCCGAGATCCGAAAAGGTAGGCTTCCATGATCTCCTCACGCCCCTCCAGAGCATTCGCGAGCCGCGCGAGAAGCTCCCGGTTCACGTTCGTCCTTTCTGACTTGCCCGCCATGACACACCGACTCGACCACAATGGTCCCACCCAGCCGTGAAACGACCGAAACGGTTCGATTGTTTTCAATATACCTCCGAACTGCCGGTTTCCCAAAAAGGGCGACGGGGCATCTCGCATGATTGGGGTAAAGCTGGTGCTGGAGACCAAGCGCGACACCTTACGATTATGTCGACGACCGCCTCATCGGCTACCGCGAGTCTGAGTCGGAGATTCTGGAACTGGCGGCTCGGCATGTCGGGCGGGTTGTCGTCCTCGCGCCCATACTCGACGAGGTGCGGGAAGTCACGGCATCTGGATTGCCGTGTAGAATCGGAACATCAGGATAGAAATCCCTGAGTCGATGAGAATCGGAAACCGTCGAGTCCCGGACGTCCACCGCCGGTCCACTCCGGAAAGCAAGATCGCACTCTTCCGGTCCCTATTAAGGGGCCGAGAAGACGTCTATCCACGCCGATTCGAGAGTCTCCGGTCGGGCCGGGCCGGTTATGCGCCGGCCTGTTCCAACGAGTGGCTGCCCGGCGTGTGCGAGAAACCGAGGATCAAGTGCGTCGACTGTCCCAACCGCCGATTCCTTGCGGTGACGGACGAGGTCGTCCGCTGGCATCTCTCGGGGGCGGACCCTCGGGGCAAGCCGTTCACCATGGGGGTCTACCCCATGCTGCTCGACGATTCGTGTCATTTCCTGGCGGTCGATTTCGACGGCGGGAGCTGGCGCGATGACGCAACGGCCTTTCTCGAGACCAGCAGGAGGCTCGAAGTCCCCGTGGCGCTGGAACGGTCCCGATCCGGGAACGGTGGCCACGCGTGGATGTTTTTCGACGAGGCGTTGCCGGCCGGTCTGGCTCGACGATTGGCGTCCCTGATTCTTACCGAGGCCATGGAGGAGCGACCGGACCTGGGTTTTCGTTCCTACGACCGGTTCTTTCCGAATCAGGATACCTTGCCCCGGGGCGGATTCGGCAATCTCATCGCCCTTCCGCTGCAGCACGGGCCGCGTCGAAACGGCAACAGCGTCTTCGTCGATTCCGAGCTGAAGCCGTATCCGGACCAGTGGGCGTTCCTCTCGGAGCTTCGCCGGATCCCTGCGGCCCAGGCGGAGTCCATCGTGTCCCATGCGGAGAAGCAGGGACCCGTCATGGGAGTCGCGGCGGTGGTGGGGCACGAAGACGCCTTCGCCGACGCGCCGTGGGCTGCACCGCCGTCCCGTCGATTTCCGCTTCCGCCCATCGGCGGTCCCGTTCCCGATCTTGTTGAGATCGTTCTCGGCGATCGGATCTACGTCGCCAAGGACGCCTTGCCGCCGGGCATCGTCGCGGCGCTCATGCGGTTGGCCGCATTTCAGAATCCCGAGTTCTACCGGGCGCAGGCGATGCGCCTGTCGACGTTCGGCAAGCCGAGGATCATCGACTGCGTGGAGCATGGATCGAAATTCATTGGATTTCCAAGGGTTTGCCTGGAACCGGTCGAAGGACTGCTCGCCCGGTACAAGATCCGGACCGCCATCAGGGACGAGCGCAACTCGGGAGTCCCTCTTTCGCTCCGCTTCCGCGGCGCCCTGCGTCCGGAACAGGAAGCGGCTGCGAGAGCCATGCTGGCGCACGACACCGGCGTTCTGGCGGCGGGCCCCGCGTTCGGGAAGACCGTCGTGGCTGCATGGTTGATTGCAGAGCGCGGCGTCAACGCCCTGGTCATGGTCCATCGCCAACAGTTGCTGGATCAGTGGGTCGCCCGGTTGTCCCAGTTTCTGGGCATCGCGGAGGGGGAGATCGGTCGCCTGGGAGGGGGACGGAGGAAGCTCACCGGAAGGGTCGATGTCGCCATGATGCAGAGCCTGGTGCGCCGGGGCGAGGTGGACGACTGCGTCGCGGACTACGGCTTCGTGATCGTGGACGAGTGCCACCATGTTCCCGCCCGCGGTTTCGAGCTGGCCGTCGGTCGCGCCAAGGCGAAGTACGTCGCGGGACTGTCGGCGACGGTGACGAGGAAGGACGGTCATCACCCCATCGTGTTCATGCAGTGCGGTCCCGTCCGGCGCCGGGTGGATGCCGGGCTGCAGGCACTGGCGACGCCGTTCACCCGCGACGTGCTCGTCCGGCCGACGGGCTTTCGCGTCCAGGGAGAACCGGACGCCGATCAGCGCGTCGAGTTCCAGCGGATCCTGCGTCAATTGGCTGCCGACGAGCCCCGGAACTCTCTCATCTGCGCGGACGTGGCGGAGAGCGTCCGCGCCGGGCGGGCGCCGCTGGTGCTGACCGAACGAGTCGGGCATCTCGAGGTTCTCGCCGCGAAGCTCCGGGCCGACGGTCTCGACGTCGTGTCGCTCCAGGGAGGCATGAGACGGAAGCCACTCGCCTCCGCCCTGGCGCGCGCCGCCGAGAACGCCGCCGGACGGGTGTTGTTGGCGACGGGCCGGTTCGTCGGAGAAGGGTTCGACAACCCGCGGCTCGATACGTTGTTTCTCACCATGCCGGTGTCCTGGCGTGGGACCATCACGCAATACGTCGGCCGGTTGCATCGCAGGCGCCGTTCCAAGCGGCAGGTCCAAGTGTACGACTATGCCGACTTGGACGTACCGATGTTGTCCCGCATGTTCGACAGGCGCCGCCGCAGCTATGAGTCCCTTGGATACAAGGTCTCGCCGCCGGCCAGCGCGGTTCCCGGTTGGCCTCCGTCCGTCCCTCTTCCCGCCGACGGAGACTGGAAACAGCGGTACGCTGGGAGTGTGAGGCGTCTGTCACGGGATGGCGTGGACCCACCGCTCGGCGACCTGTTCCGTCGTCTGACGACCGCATCGCCGGACGGCAGTCCCGATGCCGCGCGGGCCCGCAGCTCCAGCGAAGCGTTCTTCTTTCGTCGGCTGCAAAGTCTGCCCGAAACCCGAGGTCGATTCCGGTTGAACGAACGGTTGCCCATTCCGTTTTTCGGGCAGAACCACGTGGAAGTCGATTTCCTCGACCCCTCGGCCCGGCTGGTCGTGGAACTGGACGGCGCCCACCATCTGGCGGACCGCGAGGCCTATCGGCGGGACCGCAGCAAGGACGCCCTGCTGCAGCGACACGGCTACTTCGTGCTCAGGTTCCTGGCCGAAGACGTCGGCGCCGAACTGGAGACGGTGCTCGACGAGATCCTGCGCGCTCTGGCCCAGAGAAGTCGGCCCCGTTGAGCGATGCCGGAAGGCAGCCTCGGCGTAAGCATTGTGGGGGTTCTGGTCTCCTTCCCGTTCGCAGGGACGACCCCGGGGAGCAGGAACCGGTTGATCGCCGACGCGGACCGGTTTCCCGGCCGTAGGGGCGACCCTTGTGGTCGCCCTCCCCAGGCAACCGAGAGCGACCGGGGGCCACCCCGTTGCTCCGATGCCAAGTCCCGTCGGTGGGCCGGGTGTGGGTCGGTTCGGACGGAAGAGGGCACCCACAAGGGGTGCCCCTACGGAATTCCGATTCGACGCCGGACCCAATTCCCCGTGTCCCCCCAATTGGCGGCACGCACCACGCACGCGCGCGAAAGTGACTGTCCCCTTCTGCAATTTCGAGTACATGTGCGGCAAGGTCACGGAGATGGCTGGTTTGCCGAGTCGGTCGAAGTGGACTGCTTTGCCCAGGAGCCTGCGCGGCAGAAATTAATCTACTGCGAAAGCGTAGAATCGGTCCATATTTCCCCGATTTCTCGGCGAATAGAACAACTATGCACCTCCAAATCGTGAAAATCTGGCCTCGAGTCTCCACTTTCTCGCTACGATCATTTCTACCGCGCAGACTCCCAGGGGGACACTGTGTGCCAGGCAAAAAGGAACTTTGAGGAGGGTCTGTTGTCTACCGCGAGGCTCTATCGGAAACAGGGTGATCCGAACACGTTTCCGAAGTCGGATTCGGACTATCTCACGGCTGCCCGGAAGTGGATGGAGTATGAGAAAGGGGAAGTCGAGACAGTCAGGTTCATGCGTAAGGCTCGGGATCTGATATCGATCTTCGGGTTCCAGTTCTATGGTCCGGAGTATCGGGTCCAGAAGGATCAGGAGGATCAATGAGCAAAGGGGCGAATAGTTCTCACTTTGTCAAATTTGTCCGGAAGGGGTTGATTGAACTCCCTCCGGCACTGAGGTATGTCTCGGACAATCTGATGTACGAGTGCATCATGGGAAGCGAGGCGTACGGGTGCCGGGATCGGAATAGCTCGGACCGGGACATCGTTGGATTCACGATCCCACGTAAGGAGATGGTGTTCCCTCATCTCACGGGATACATCCCTGGATTCGGTCGAAAGCCGGAGTCGTTCGAGCAGCTACAGCGCCATCATGTCGAGTACAAGGAGCATGGTCTGACGTATGACTTCGTGATCTACGGTATCGTGAAGTACTTCCACCTGACCATGCAGAACAATCCGAATATGCTCGACTCCCTGTTTGCCCCGAGGCGGTGTGTGACGAAGTCCTCATCCGTATTTGAGCATCTGAGGAGTAACCGTCGACTGTTCCTGTCGAAACGGTCCTATCACACGTTCCGCGGGTACGCCTGTGCGCAGCTGGCCAAGATCAAGAAGAAAACGGCCAAGAGGAATCCGAAACGGGCGGAGTCGATCGAAAAGTACGGGTACGATGTGAAGTACGGATACCACCTGATCCGGCTCATGCTGGAGTGTGAGCAGATATTGAGTTCGGGTCATCTGGTACTGGATCGGGATTCCAAGGTATACAACTCCATCCGTGCCGGAGAGTGGAGTTTGGATCGGTTGATGGGCTGGTTCGAGGCGAAGGAGCAGGCGATGGAGGAGCTTGTGACGAAAAGCATGGTCCGGAATTCGGTGAGCGAGAAGGCCATTGGTCGGGTTCTCATGGAGTGCCTGGAGATCCACTTTGGTTCACTCCGAAAGGTGATCGTGTTGCCGGAAATGGGGAATCAGATCCTGAATGATCTGGAGACGTTGATCTCCCGGTATCGAAGGTAGTGGGAATGGGTGGAGAAGTGCAACGTCAGATCATCAGACGGATCTCGGTGACGAAATCTGGTATTCACCAGGGGAATAGAAGGAGTGCTGATAGACGTCCGGCGGCTCCGGCAGTTCGTCGGGAGTTCGGAGAAAAGCGGTCCAGTGTAGATGTCAGTTCGGATGCAATCGTACTCTGGAAGGAGAATGTATGTTGAGGAGAGGAAATCAGAGGAGGGGTCTCCGAGTTCATTGATTGGTTTGATAAGGGGAATTATATAACAAACTAGCCGAAGAAGTGTCATAGATTTCCGTTATAATGCTAGCCATGATGGAAACACGGAAGACGCGGACAGGCTTCTTGGCTAATACAAAGGAAATAAACCAATGAAACGCAAACTGATTCTCACACTGGCACTAGCCGCCTTGGCCGTCGGGGTTGTGTTTGGGGCAGAGACGGGCGATTCTTCCTTGGTGCGGCTCTATATCGGAGCTGTCACCGATATTCCTTTTGGAACTGAAGGTCCCACGCGGTACGAGTATACAATCCATTTGTTGCAGCGGAAGGAATGTGCCGGAATTGTCCCCACAATCAAACAGGAAGCGGCAGACTTTGTCGTAGAGTATGAGTACGAACACCGCCACTATTTACTCCTGTGGAATTCCCAGGGGGATTTAATGGCTTACCGTGGGGGTGTTATGTCATCCTCGAATATCGTGAAGGACACTTGCAACTACATTCGAGGTGTAGTTCAGGAATTGAAAAACAACCCAAAAGGGATTTCTAAGGAATGGTGGAGAAAACCGAAGGTGGGAAAATGATCAAGTCGGTTTGTATGTTATTGCTGACTCTGCTCATCTCCAGTGTTTCGTTCGGGACGGACTGGTATTTGTGTCGGGACTTGGGTCCGACGGATAACGAAGAGAGAGAGTTCCGTTGCACGGTGGCCCCTGACGTGGAGTTCGATTTCAAAGTCGTTTCCGGGTGGTCCCGATATGGGTATTTATATGTTGAGGTCGAAGGCGGGAACACACACCTTGAGCGTGTATCACTGAACGCGAGAATCAAGTGTAACGGCACGTGGACCGGCCTCGAACAATTCACAGTGTGGGACCTGCGGAAGGGGGAATCGCAGGAAGTGAGTACAGGGGCGGATTGTGACCGTACAGACGACAATGAACGAATTTATTTCACGGATTACGTGATAGACGCCCCCGATCACTATGCCTGCGACGGCTGTGACGAATAGACTCCCTAGACCGGCTGCCGGTAGACGGCGACGGAGTGAGAGAGGCAGTTCAATCACATCAGGTATCGTCATCGGTGCCGAGCACGGAAGGCTGGCTTAACGGGATCACAAGTTGACTTTCGGTAGCGGTTGACTTATGGTTGCGGGCCATCGGAGAGCGAAGGGTGAAAACGGTCGCGACGATCAGCGGACTCGGCCCGGAAGAGGCGGCCGAGCAGATATTCAGAGCGCACGAGAACGAAAGCGCTTGGCTGGACGCGTTTACCAGTAGCCTTGATCGCCGACGGGCAGGCGGGTCCTTGGCGCGAACCCTAAGGGTCTGGGATCTGAGCCAAGCCGAAACGGCCCGTCTCTTCGGTGTGAGCCGCCAGGCAGTCGGTAAATGGCTGCAGCAGGGTGTGCCCGCGGAACGCGCTGGCGCAGTGTCGGATCTGGCGGGCGCCACCGACCTCCTCGTAAACTATCTCAAACGTGACCGAATCCCGGCCGTCGTGCGCAGACCTATCCAATCGCTTGGCGGCGTGTCCCTCGTGAACCTGTTGGCACAGGGTGATACGCGAGCGGTCGTGGTGGCATGCCGCGACATGTTCCGATTTGATCGAGTGCACGCGTGACCCTGGAACTGCGGCGCGAAACGGTTTCGGATGCGCACGTCTGGTGGCGTATCGCCGATCCGGCATGGACCAATCCGCTTGATCCGAGTTATGCGCGGAAGCTGGGTGGTCGCTGGAATCCGCCGGACAGTTTCCCTGTGCTTTACCTGAACGAAGACATGATGACGGCGCAATTGAATCTTCGGGCTTTCATCGCCAAGTGGCCCTACGAACCGGAAGATCTTCGCGATGACACGGGTCCGATTCTGCTGGGATGCGTCTTGCCGCGCCGGCAGGTCGTCTGTGACGCACATTCTCAGGCTGGTGTTCGGGCTCTCGGACTGCCCGAGACCTATCCGCTCGAAGCGGACGGAACTCTGGTGCCACACGCTCGCTGTCAGCCCATCGGAGTGCGGGTCAGAGCGGCGCGTCTGCGCGGCGTTCATGCTCGATCGGCGCAATCCCGGCAACCTTCTGATCGCGAGTTGGCCTGGTTCCCCGCCTCTGTTCGCAGCGTGGCCCGACGAGTGCGTACGCTCGCGTTCGCGGTCTGGTACTGGGGTTCGCCTCGACAAAGTAGATCTGTTCAATCGGCGCGCCAGTCGGACAAGTGATCCTTCTGGCCCTCCAGCAACGGTCGGAGGTCGTTTCCAAGAACGAGCTGCCGGAGGCGGGGGTAGGAAAACCCCCAATGGGACGGGGGTCATCCTTGTCGCCCGCACTACCGCCCGGAATCGGCGACAAGAAAACTGCCGCTCCCCCCGCCACCCTCTTTTCTCACAGTTCTCCGGTCCCCGGTGCACGGTGGTCCTGACAGCGCAAGAAAGTGACTGTCCCCTTCTGCAATTTTCTGAACGGTTTCAGGCACGCGCTCGACACGCTCTGATCTCCATGTACAATTCAATTACCAACAGGCTTGCCAATGGGAAATGATGATTTCCTGTCAAGATCCCGAATTCTCCGAGTTGGGGTCTTCATCATCGCTGTCCTCGCCGCTTCCTGGTTGCATGGAGCCTTGGAGGAAATCCCGGAGGTTGTCCCTCCCTACGCGGTGATCCCCATCACGTTCTTTGGATTCTTGGTTTCCGGAGCTCTCGCGATGGAGTTCACCTGGCGCCGTCGCAAGAACACTGACGTACCCGTCCTGACGAAGCTTTGGAGAGGGGAACTCGACCAGTCGGACAAAGAAGACATGTTCTTCATTTTGTCGACCATGCTCCTGGTCACGTGGTACGACCACTCCATTGGATACCGTCTGGGCGTCGCGGGAGTCTACATCGCTCTGGGAGCGGGGGCAGCGGTCTCGCTCTTGTGGCGTCGCTGGACCACGGGCAAGTGGAAGCCGGTTTCGGCGAGTGAACGGGAGGGCAGTGCAGGAAAGTGACTGTCCCCTTCTGCACGGTGAACAGCAGAACGGAATTCAGGCGATGGGCGCGACGCCCTGTGCCCAAAGCGTCCCATCGACCTGCTCCGGGTCGTCGCGGACCATCAACCGAATAAGAACACTGGTGTCAACGGCGCGCATACTTTCGTCTCATGCGAGATCCGATGCCTTCATCCATGTCCTGAAGGCTCCTGCGATCCGGGACCGTGGCGAACACCGCTTCGTGAATGTCCAGCGACGAGTATTTGGCCGCCCGCCGAACGATCACGTCGTCCCCCTGCTGGCGCCACTCGATTCTTGAACCCGGCGCCAAGTTCAGTTTGCGGCGGATGGGAGCCGGCACCGTCACTTGACCCTGGGACGTTATCTTGGACTCGACAGGTCTCATATCCGTTTTTCCTCGACGTTGGTCCCGAATATCGTTTCTCACATTACCAGGGTAGATCAAGCGGGCGCCGACTCGGGTCTCCCGTAGAATGACCGCTCCGGCAGGCGAATCTCCACCGCCACGGGAAACACCTGGGCCTCGCCCGCCAGAGTGAAACGGGCCGGCAGGAGGCGGTCCAGGATGCGGGTGCGTTCCCGCCCCAGTTGTTCGCGGATCTCTTCGTAGTGGGACCGACGGCGTTTGAGCTCCTTTTCCCTTTCCTCGATAGACCGCTCGATCCCTTCGAGCCGCTCGGTCTCGTCGAAGAGTCGTCCCTGGAGTTTCCGTTCGGGCTCCAGCTCCCAGAGCAGGCGCTCCTGTCCCGGAGCATGCTCGTCCTGGTATTCCAGGTGGACCAGGTGGATGCGTCCGTCGTCGCCGTCGAAGGGTTCGACGGCCGCGATCACGTCGGTCCGGTTGCGGACGGTGGCGAGCATACCGGTGCGGGGGATGTCGCTGTTCCCGGCTTGCGTGGTCACAGTTCGCTCCGCAGGCTCCGCGGTCGAGCCGGTAAAGAACTCCCGAAAGGTCTCTTCCGGACGGGGCCTCCGTCTCCCGGCGAGTATCATACGAGGCGGAACTAAGATTGGCGAGACGAACGGCGGGCTCTTGTGTGTAAAGTCCGGATCATCGAAGGGGAATCATGCGAGGCAGGATGCGGACACCGGATGTTGAAGAAGTCAGAGTGAAGCTGCCCGACATTCTGCGGGTCGCCCATCGAGAGGGTGTAGTGACCGTCGTCACCCGGAAAGGCGTGCCCTATGCGGCGGTCGCACCAGTGTCGGCAGTGCTGTCCTATTTACCCAAACTCGGGGACCTGCGCGGCTCCGAGCGGGGTTGCTTCGGCGACCCGACAGAGTTCGTCGACAGCTTGCGTAACGAATGGTGATCAGCCGTTGGGGCGTCTCATCCAGGCGGTCGAGGAGGGTCGAGATCTGAGCGCGCTCGTAGACGGCCATCCCGTCATGAAACGCTTCTTAGTAACTTCACCTCCTCGATGACCGTAGGGGCACTGCGGGTGCCCTCCGGCGTCGCATCGTTCCCCGGCACCCGGTCCGGTCGGGACCGGGTCGTTCGTCAGACCGCAACGCGGACAGGCGCCGCCGCCGACACCATCGCCGCCCAGTTTCTGGTCGGATCATGCCGGCGGCCCGGCGGTGGGGGACTTCTTTGAAACTTCCAATCCCCGACGACCGTAGGGGCACCCCTTGTGGGTGCCCTGCGGGGTCACATCGTTCCCCGGCTGAGTCGCCGCTCCACGTCGCCATTCCCGGCGCCCGGAAGGACGCCGGTCCCAGTCGGCGCCGAGGACGACGCCGCTCCGGACGCCGGTCCCAGTCGGCGACTAGAAAGTCGCCGCTCCACCCGCCCGGTTTCTCGCGGGATCATGCCGGAGGCCCGGCGGTGGGGGACTTCTGTGTCATCATTTGCTCATGTTCGAATTGATTGCGTCCACCGGGCCGCTGCCTGCGTGGGCCCGTGAATTGTTCTCTCCCTACACGCTGATGTTCTCGGACCAGTTCACCCGGGAAGCCGTCCTGGCCCGGATGAGTCCGCAGGTGGTCGGAATCCTGGCTCGGGGACCGGTCCTCATCGATGCCGGGATGATGAGTGCCGCTCCGAATCTGAGGGTCATCGGGCGCGCCGGCGTCGGTTACGACACGGTGGACGTGGCGGAGGCGTCCAGGCGGGGCGTCCCGGTGGTCTATACGCCCGGGGCCATGGCCCGGGCCGTGGCGGAGCATACGCTCGCATTGATGCTGGCCGCCGCCAAGAACCTTCCCCACTGGCGCCAAGTGCTTCTGGAAGGGGAATGGAGAGACCGCTACCGAAGGCGGAACCTGGATCTGCAGGGGGCCACCGTGGGGATCGTGGGGTACGGCCGAATCGGCAGGCAGGTCCGGAGGCTGCTGGCGCCGTTCGATTGCAAGGTCCTGGTGAACGGCCCCAACCTGGCGCCTGGTGAAATCGTGGACGAGGGCGTCGAAGCGGTTCCGTTGCTCGAGCTGCTGGGGCGTTCCGATATCGTGACTCTGCACCCCCCGCTCAACCGGGAGACGCGCGGCCTCATCAACTCGGAGAATATCGGGAGCTTCAAGCAGGGATCGATTCTGGTCAACCTGGGACGCGGCAAATTGGTCGAGAGCCACGACCTGCTCCATGAAGCCCTGGAGACGGGCCGCCTTCAGGCGGTGGCTCTCGACGTCTTTCACGACGAACCGCCCGACCGGTCCCATCCCCTTTTCCGCCACCCCGGCGCGGTTCTGACTCCTCACGTGGGGAGCGCGACTCTGGGAGCCCAGCGCGGGGTGCTGGAAACGGTGGCGGGAGACATGATGGCGGTGCTCGAAGGGAGGCGCCCCACCGCAGACAACCTGGTCAACCCCCGAACGTAGGGCCCCCCACCGGCGCCGCTGTTCCTTTGGAACCCTGGTCAACTCACGAACGTAGGGGCGCCCCTTGTGGGCGCCCTCTTCGCTCCGGGACGGAGTCAGGCGCTGGCCGCAGGCGCTCCTCCTCCCTTGTCCGGCCTTCACAATCGACTGCTATAATCCCCGCCATGAGGCTGGTCCTCTTCGACATCGACGGCACCCTCCTCCTCTCCGGCGGGGCCGGCACGCGATCCCTGTATCGCGCCTTCCAGGTCAGGTATGGGATCGAGCCCGATTGGACGGCGATCCGGTTCGACGGGAAGACCGACCCCCTGATCATTCAAGAGATCGTCTCCATGTACGGTGTGGACGAGGAACCCGGACAGGATCTCTACGACATCTACCTGTCCATCCTGCCGGACGAAGTTCGCCGAAGCCCCAATTTCCAGGTCCTGGCCGGAGCACGGGAGCTGGTGACCCAGCTTTCGGCCGATCCGGGGTTTCTGATCGGACTGGCCACCGGCAACGTCGAGACCGGAGCGCGGCTGAAGCTGGAAAGGGCGGGGCTCAGCTCCTACTTCCCCTTCGGCGGATACGGCTCCGACTCGGGAGATCGGACCGAGCTGATCCGGACGGCCGTCCGCCGCGGCAGCGAATTGGCGGCTCCGCAGGCCGTAGACGAAGTGTTCGTCATCGGAGACACCCCCAGGGACGTCCAGCACGGCCGCGCCGCGGGCGCAACCACCATTGCGGTCGCCACGGGTCACTATGGGCTCGATGAGCTGAGAGGCTGCGGTCCGGACCTGGCGGTGGCCGGTCTCCAACCCATGGGACCGGTTCTGGACTTCATGTCGAGCGGTTCACGAACCGGCCGGGAAGCCGTCGAAGGGGAGGCGGGACCGGGTCCATGACCCCGTCCGCGCTCGACCGGGCTGATTCCTCCGGGTTCCGGCCGAGAAAGAGGAAAATGAAGAAAGCCGCCGGTCTGGCTCTGGCAGTCCTGCTCGGCGTGCTTTCGACGATCGGGGCCGCTCCCTCCGGGCCCAGGTTCGGTCCGGCCGTCTATCCCTCCTTGTCCCAACTCGAGGCCCGGCTGCTGGAGTGGGAGAAGTCCCACCCCGGGATCATGAAGCTCCGGAGGCTGGGGACCACGGCCCAGGGCCGTCCTCTGCTGGCGGCCGTCCTCACCGATCCCGAATCTCCCGCCGAGCAGAAGGAGCATGTCCTGATCACGGCGCTCCACTGCGGGGGAGAGCGTTCGGCCGCCACCGGCATCTTCTATCTCATGGACTGGTTGCTGCGGGGGAGTCCCGGCGCTCGAGAGATCCTCCGGGGGCAGGTGATCGCCTTCATGCCCGTGGTCAATCCGGACGGCTACGTGGCCGGAAGCCTGCGCAACAGCCACAACCGGGATACCTACAAGGAGTGGAACCGGGAGGGACCCCTGTACCCGGAACAGATGCCGGAAGCCTTGGCGGCAAAGAGTCTCATGGACGAACTCCAGGCGGAGCTCCATGCCGACTACCACGGGACCGGCATGCAGTTTCGAGGTTACATCATGGCCGAGAATTCGGGTGCGGCCTACTCCAACATCGCCCTGAAGTCGTACAAGCACGAGATCATCCGGCAGATGGACCAGGCCGCTCTGGCCGAAGGCTATCCTTCCGACCAGTTGGAGCAGGACGCGGAACGGATCTACTGGGGCCCGGAGCTTGAGGCGCTGGGGCCCAAGTTGTGGAGCGGAAGGCCCCTCTACTATGCGGCCACCTATGGCTACGAGCATTACCATACTCTGGCCTTTGCCAACGAGAACGCCTGGGAACGGAGCAGCTTTCTGCGTCATCGCCGCCTGCTGGAGATCGGCCAGGAGATCTGGCCCGGGGAGTACTATCCCGGTTATCCCACGCGGGTCATCCTCAAGAACGAGCTCCACTTCATCACCGCCTATGGCGAGACGGCCGCCGCGCGCCGCCGGTCCCGGGTGGAGCTCTGGAACAAGCAGGGACAGATCGTCACGGCGCTCAACAATCCTCAGACCGAGGGAATGGTCCTCTTCGTCTGCTCCACGACCGGCAAAGCGGCCCGCCGCTGGCTCTCGGACAAAAGTCTGCCTCGTTTCGCCCGGCGAATCGGAGAACATCCGGACATCGAGGCCGGGCCCATCCGATCGGCGCTGAAGGACCATCCCGACGCGGACGGTCAATTCAAAGCGCATCTGCTTCTGCTGTCCGGGCGCGCCGACGAGTCCGAGCTCCCGCCGGAGTCGGAGAGCGGTCCCATCGAAAACGGGCTCTCGCTTCGCCTGCGAATCCCCTATCCCAAGGCCCGCATCTCCGAGGTTCGAGTCAACGGATATCCCGCGCCGGTCTCACCCCGGGAGGGGTATCTCACGTGGGTCGCCCGCGGTTTCACCTACGTCCAGGTGAACATTCCCCCGGAGCGATCCCGGAAAGAGGATCTCTTCGTGGTGACCTGCCTGTACGACCCGGGAGAGGAGCGGGTCTTCGGTCTCGGTTGGCAAGAGCAGGAGCCGTGATGCGGATCGATCGCCGGGAGTTGGAGAAGGGAGCCCGGGGCATCGGAGAGCAGAAATTCGAGGTGGACGCCGACTCCGCTCCCCTGCGCCGGGTGTACGAGGCGGCCCGGGAGTCCGGAGTCCCGGTGCTGCTCCATTTCGGCTCCCGGCACGACCAAGGCCTGGACCGGTTTCACGAGATCCTGGAGCGTCTGAAGGAGTATCTGCCCGGTCCCCTGATGTTGCGGCGAATCACCTGCGACAATGGGGCTCGCATGCTCCGGCTGCGGACCTGAAGGCCCGCTACTCGAAATGACTTCGAAAATGCTGGTCGGGACGGGGAGATTCGAACTCCCGACCCCCTGAACCCCATTCAGGTGCGCTACCAGACTGCGCCACGTCCCGGCCTGCGGATGTCGGCCAGTATAGCAGTCCGTGTCGAAAGCCGTGACGACTTTTGCCACGCAGGCGGCCGCGAAAGTCCGCTACTCGCCGTTCTCGTCGCTCCCGGCGAGCTGTCGCTGATTCGCCGTTTGCACGTTGGAGGCCGGGAGATCCTGGTCCAGAGGTGCCATCAGGTCCTGAAGCACTCACTGGATCTGGATCAATCGGAACCGAATCGATCCTCGAACATCTTGGCGAGACGATCTCTCCCCCGCTCTGTAAGGATCTTGTCGACGCGGTCCCTCAACTCCTTTGACCGCCTCGCTATGTAGTCCTTGTTCTCGGCGACGCTGATCGCGAATTTGGCCAGATCCGAACCAAGACGTTGTGTCAACTCACGGTTCGCCTTTGGATCGCTTGCAGCTATTTCCGCAAGCTCTGTGTTTGACATCTTCTCGACGTTCACCATGTATTGCTCTGCCCCATTTCTGAGCTGATCTCGAAATACCCAAGCCCGTCAATTAGCCTGTGTTGGCCTGGAGCGGGCGGCGTGTTCTTCCAAGGGATGACCAAAGAGCATGATAAACAAATTATCGTGCTCTTTACGGAGGGCAAGAGAAGGAATTTCAACTCACCAGAGCCGAATTTGACCGTCCCTCCGCTCGGCGCGTTCCCGCTGCCGGGCGGCGCGCACCGCGCGTTGACAACGAGGACAGAGCGGATCCACGATCCGTGTCTCCCGTCCGCACCGGGTGCAGGGGCGCACCTCCATCCAGCGCCAGACGGTCTCGGTGACCTTTCTGCACCGCGCGCAGTGCTGGAGACCGGGCAGCCCCCGGATCTCTCGGCATCCGGAACAGGACCGCTCGAAGCTCATGGGGGCCGCTGCGCCAGGGACTCGCACACTGCACCGCAGCGGGGACAGTCCACCTGGAACCTCCGATCGCCGAACTGCCCGCAGTGACCGGCGCGCCGTCTCCGAAGCCGGCCCGGAGCCCGTCTCCCAAGGGTCTCCAGCCGTCGCTCGTGAAGGTCTTGCCGCAATTCGCTCACGCGCTCCATCCTGCCAGGGCGGTCTGCCACTTCGGGGACGCTCTCCCGAATCGGGCCGGATCGTGGAGGATGTCAAGCGCCGGTGCCGCGGCCGGACCTCACGAAGAACTCCCGGAGAATGTCGAGATAACCTTCGATCCGTCCCAGGCGGTCCCGAAGGTCCCCGATTCGACCATCCACGTGTTGCCGGATTTCTCCGATCTGGCGATCCATGCGGTTGCGGAGCATGGTGCGTTCCTGGGTCGCCTCTTGAAGCCCCGAGTGGAGATCGGAACGGAGAGAGGAGATCTGTTCGCTGAGCTCGCGGCG
Organism: Acidobacteriota bacterium; assembly: GCA_022827025.1. Lineage (GTDB taxonomy): Bacteria > Acidobacteriota > UBA6911 > RPQK01 > JAJDTT01 > JAJDTT01. The sequence goes on along the minus strand of JAJDTT010000134.1, from coordinate 29,491 downwards.
AGTCGCGCGAGACTGGACCAGGATGAGACGGGCGAGCGCGAAGGTCGCCCCCAGGATGAGGACTCCCAGCGAAAGGACGATGGTCAGGAATTGTTGATGGGTCATCTTGTCTCCTTGTCTCCAGCCGCGCCCTTGGCGTGCCAGACTGCGCCACGTCCCGGCCGGCGGATGATGGCCAGTATGGCAGTCCGTGTCGAAAGCCATGACGACAGTTGCCACGGTTTGCTGGTCCAGGCGGCCGTGAAAGTCCGCTACTCGCCGTTCTCGTCGCTCCCGGCGAGCTGTCGCTGATTCGCCGTTTGCATGTTGGAGGTGGGGAGATCCTGGTCCAGAAGTGTCATCAGGTCCTGAAGTTCCCCCCGGATCTGGGCCAGAAGTTTCCTGGAAGAGTTGGCCCCGGACTTGGAGAACAGGGGCGCCGCCCGCAGGTTGGCGCCGTTTCGGCGGAGCTGCTTGCGGGCCCCGGCGATGGTGTACCCCTCGTCGTACAGAAGCCGCTTGATTTCGACCACCAGTTGCACGTCCCTCTCCCGGAAGATGCGTTGTCCGGAGCGGTTCTTGTTGGGGGTCAGCGGCGGGAATTCAGTCTCCCAGTAACGCAGGACGTGAGCGGGGACGTCGCAGATCTTGCAGACTTCGCCGATCTTGTAGAAGAGCTTGCCTTTCCTGGCCATCAGGATGGAATCACACTTTGATCAGGCGTGATGGGCGAAACGTCACCCGCCGGCTGGGTCCCAGCCGCATCTGGGCCCGGGTCTGGGGATTGCGGCCGCGTCGGGCCTTCAGTGAAATCACGCGGAACGACCCGAATCCGGACAACTTCACGTTCTTTCCTCGGAGCAGCTCGGACTTGATGCAGTCCAAGATCAGCTTGACGACTTCCTTCGACTCCTGGTGAGTCAGACCGCCATGGGTCTCATAGACGGCACGCGCCAGATCCGCTTTGACCATGAAATACCTGCTACGGAGGCGGTGTCACAAGCTGAGGTTCATGTTAGGCACGCCCATTTTCGGATGTCAAGATAGCCCCTGTCTCCGCTTTCCCGTGCGTTGCAGGATCCGGATCGGCGTGGCGTGAAAATGGTATCTCTCCCGGAGCCGCCGGGCCAGATGCCGCCGCGTGGGAAGATCCAGCTTTCCGGATCCCCGCGTGAAAAAGACGAAGGTGGGAGGACCCGTCGCCACCTGGCAGGCGTACTTCAAGCGCGACTTCCGGGGGCTTCCCTCCGGAGTCAGCGCATTCGCCACATGCCGTTCCAGGTAGACGTTCAACTCGGAAGTTCCAACCCGGATCATCCGGCCCTCGTAGGCACGGTCCACCCGGGCGAAGATCCTGGAGGCGCCGCTTCCCGTCTTGGCCGAAACGTAGGCCAGCGGGGCGAAGACCAGGGCCGGCATCCGGTCCCGGTAGGCTGCGGTCATGGCGGCGCGAGTCTCCGGATCGGACGGCATGAGGTCGGACTTGTTGACCATAATCAAAATGGAGACGCCGGCATCCTGGGCGTACCTGCCGATGATCGCGTCGAGAGTGGTGGGGGGTTCGGAGGCATCCAGCACCAGCAGCGCCACGTCGGCCCGTTCCAGGTTCTTGCGAGCCATGACGACGCTCAGCTTCTCGGCGACCTCCACCGTCTTGCTCTTTCTGCGAATTCCCGCAGTGTCCACGAACCGGTACGCCTGATCCCCCACGCGAACCAGCGTGTCCACGGCGTCCCGGGTCGTGCCCGGAATGGAGGTCACGATCGAGCGTTCTTCACCCACGATCCGGTTCAGCAGAGAAGATTTGCCCACGTTGGGACGTCCGATGATGGCGACGCGTATCTCCTCGGCTTCGGCGGCGCCGGGAGCGGCATCGGGCAGGCGGCTCACGATCTCCCCGAGCAAGGGCTCCATCTGCAGGTTGTGCTCGGCGGAAACCGGGAACAGAAGCTTCAGGCCCAGTGCATGGAACTGGAGCGCCTCCGTTTCCATGCGGAGAGTCTCCACCTTGTTCACCACCAGCACGGGCTCCCGGCCACGGGCTCTCAGCATGGAGCACAAACTCTCATCCAAGGGCTGCAGACCTTCCCGAACGTCGACCACCAGGAGGATGAGGTCCGCTTCCCGGATGGCGACCTCCACCTGCCGGAGAACCTGCTCCGGAATGTGTTCCCGGTCCCCGGGCGTGATGCCGCCCGTGTCCATGACTTCGAAGGTCCGGCCGCTCCATTTGGCCAGCCCGCAGATTCGGTCCCGGGTCATTCCCGGACGGCGGTCCACCAAGGCCCGGCGGGTCCGGGTCAGCCGGTTGAAGAGGGTGGATTTCCCCACGTTGGGCCGGCCCACGATGGCCACTCGGAAACGGCTACCCATCATCGGCTTGGATCGATTGAAGTCGGGACGGCGGTCAGTCCGCCGTCGCCGCCGTCGCGGGCACCTTCCAGTGGCTGAAGATCTGGCCGCCGTGGAAGCGCCCGTTCTCGATGAAGATGCGGTTCGTCATCTTCCCGGCGCAGATGGAGCCGGCCAGGTAGATGCCGGCGACGTTGGTTTCCAGCGTATCGGGATCGTGGTCGGGAATGTGGGTCTCGGGTTCGACCCGGATTCCCATCTGCCGGAGAAAACCGGAGTCGGGATGATAGCCGGTCATGGCCAGGACGAAGTCGTTGTCCAGCTCCACGATTCCGCCGGGCGTCTCGACCACGATCTTCCGGGGACGGATCTCCACCACGCGGCTGGACAGGAGAGCCGGGATCTCTCCGTTCTTGATCCGATTCTCGATGTCGGGAAGGACCCAATACTTGATCTTCCTGCCCATGCGCTCGCCCCGGTGAATCAATGTCACGTTCGATCCGCTTCGGAACAGCTCCAGGGCTGCCTCGGCGGCGGAGTTGTTCCCCCCGATGATGGCCACGTTCTTGCCGTAGTAGGGGTGGGGATCGGTGTAGTAGTGGCTGACTTTGGGCAGGTCCTCTCCGGGAATTCCCAGCAGGTTGGGATTGTCGTAGTAGCCCGTGGCGACCACGATCCGGCGGGTGCGGTAGTCGTGCGAGCGTCCCAGCCGGTCCCGGGTGTTCACCACGAAGTCCCCCAGGCTTCCCTGGACGGTGAGGACCTCCTCGTAGTCCCGAATGGGAAGCTGGTAGTGCTCCACGACCCGGCGATAGTACTTGAGGCCGTCGACCCGCTTGGGTTTGTCGGCGGAGATGATCATGGGCACGTCCCCGATCTCCAGCAGATCGGCCGTGGTGAAGAAGGTCATGTTGACCGGATATCTGTAGATGGAGTGGACGAGGCAGCCTCGCTCCACCACCCAGAAATCCATCCCTCGTTTCCGGGCCTCGATAGCGCAGGCCAGACCCGCCGGTCCGGCGCCGATGATGATCAGATCCAGTAGTTGACTCACTTCGACTCGACTTTCTAGAATGAACTTCCTGTTTCGGGCGATTAGCTCAGCTGGTTAGAGCGCCGTCTTCACACGGCGGAGGTCACTGGTTCGAATCCGGTATCGCCCACCATCCACTCCCCCGCAACCTCTGGCCGGAAACCGGATTGTATCAGATCCGGCCTGCTCCGAAGCTGCCGCCTGCCGTCGGGAGGCGGACCGCCTGCACCTGCGCCTTGAGCGTATCGGAGATGCCCCCCGGCGCCAGGAGGGCCTTGATTCCGAGCCGGTCCTCCACTCTTTCCGCTCGCAGGATGCCCCTGTTCTCCTCTTCCAGCAGGCGGTCCGCCAAGCCCCATTTCATCAGAAACCGGCGCTGGCTCCTAAGCGGCTCGTTGGTCCAGCCCAGGCGCGCGGCCGTCTTGCGGAACACCCGGAAATTGACGTGGGAGGTCAGGTCCTGGCGGCCCAGATTGACGTAGGGGTCGGAATGAACCCGGTGGCGATGGTAGCAGAGCAGCGTACCCTCCCTCCGGTCCATGGCCTCGTATTCGGCCGCCTCGAATCCGTAGTCCAGGGTCAGGACGAAGCCCCGCTGGAAGCGGCGGTCCAGGTCCTCCAGGATCTCCACCATCCGGAGATTCGCCTCGTAGACGCATCCCTCCCGCCAACGGGGGAATCCCAGCCGCATGTACTCCGGAATGCGCGGGTCGGAGAGCTCTCCCTCCACCTCGGCGATGGGTTCGCCCAAGCGGACGAAGATCTCCTTCAATCCCGACTGAGAAACCCGCACCCGGTGCACCGGCAGCGCGTCGAAGAGTTCGTTGGAGAAGACGACGCCGTGGATTCGCTCCGGCAGACCGGCGTCTCCGAACTCCACGCCCCGGTATCGGACGCGCGCGAAGATCCCGGGATGCTGGTTCTCCAGCCGGCCCAGCACGCCCTTTCCCAGAATCCCCTCGCCGGAACCCAGCTCGATGAGGTCCAGGGGACGGTCCGCGTCCAGACCGGACAGATACCCGGCCAGGGCGTCTCCCAGGACCTGGGCGAACAGGGGGTGGGTATAGGGAGAGGTGTAGAAGTCTCCGCGGGGACCGAAGACCCTGGCCCCACGCCGGTAATAGCCCTCTTCCGGATCATAGAGGCAGAGCTCCATGAACCGGGCAAAGGTCATGGTGTCGCCGGAAGACATGGCGGGCTACCGCCGGAACCACTGGATCAGCCAGTAGACGAGAGTCAGGGCGATGCTCACCAGCAGGCAGGTGACCACGGGAAAGTGCAGGCTCCAGTTTTCCCGCCGGATGTACAGATCCCCGGGAAGACGTCCCGGCCTCAACGATGGAATCCAGGTCAGCAACAAACCGGCCGCCGCCAGGGCCAGTCCCAGGAAGATCAGGACTTTTCCCAGGTCTTGGAACATGGGGGGGCTAGCCGGCGAGTTCCAGTGCGTTGAAGAAGTAGGGGATCTCAATGTTCGCCGATTCGGGGCTGTCGGAGCCGTGGACGGCGTTGCGTTCGATGTTCTGGCCGAAGTCCTTGCGGATCGTCCCCTCGCCGGCCTGAGCCGGGTCGGTGGCGCCCATCAGGTCCCGCCAGCGTTCGATGGCGTTTTCTCCCTGGAGCACCATGACCACGCATGGCCCCTCGGACATGAAGCCGGTCAAGCTGTCGAAAAAGGGGCGGTTTCGATGCACCCGGTAGAATCCCTGCGCCATCTCCCCGGTCAGGTGGATCATCTTCAGGCCGACCACAGTCAGACCGCCTGACTCCAGCCGTTCCAGAATGGCGCCCAGGGACCCGGCTTTCACCGCGTCCGGCTTGACGATGCCCAGGGTGGACTGGTTCATCCCAGGGCTTCCTCCATGGCGGCGCCGATCTGGGCCGGACTCTCCAACACCCGAACCCCGCACCGGCGCATCGTCTCCATCTTTTCCGCCGCCGTCCCCTTGCCCTGGGAGATGATGGCGCCGGCGTGACCCATGCGCCGTCCCGGAGGCGCCGTCTGGCCGGCGATGAAACCGACCACCGGCTTCCGGAAATGATCCCTGATGTACTCCGCCGCCTCTTCTTCCGCGCTGCCGCCGATTTCTCCGATCAGGACCACCGCGTCCGTATCCGGGTCTTTTCCGAAGGCTTCCAGGGCGTCGATGAATCCGGTCCCGATGAGAGGATCGCCGCCGATCCCGATGCAGGTGCTCTGCCCGATGCCCCGGGAGGTGAGCTGGTCCACCGCCTCGTAGGTCAAGGTGCCGCTCCGGGAAATGCATCCCACCCTTCCCGGGCGGTGGATGTGGCCCGGCATGATCCCGATCTTGCACTTCCCGGGAGAGATGATGCCGGGACAGTTGGGACCGATGAGGCGGGTGTTCCGGCCCCTGAGAAAGCTGCAGACCTGCAGCATGTCCCGCGCCGGGATCCCCTCGGTGATGCAGACCACCAGTCCCAGATCGGCGTCGGCCGCCTCCAGAATGGCGTCGGCCGCAAAGGGGGGCGGCACGAAGATCACGCTGGCGTCGGCTCCCTCCCTGGCAGCGGCTTCCCGAACCGTGTTGTAGACGGGAAGGCCGTCGTGCCGGGAGCCTCCCTTGCCGGGAGTGACGCCTGCGACCACCTGGGTGCCGTAGCTGCGGCACTGGGCCGCATGAAAGCTGCCCTCACGGCCCGTGATGCCCTGAACCAAAACTCGGGTTGTCGAATCCACCCAGATGGACACTCAACTATTCTCCACTGATGGGGCCGCCTCGCCGGCCAGGCGGCAGACCTTCTCGGCTGCATCCTGCATCCCGTACGCGACTTCGAAATCCAGACCCGAGTCGCGGAGGATCTCCCGGCCTCGCTCGACGTTGGTGCCCTCCAGCCGCACCACCACCGGAACGACGACGCCCACCTCCCGCGCGGCCTGGACCACGCCTTCGGCCAGAGTGTCGCAGCGCATGATTCCGCCGAAGATGTTGATCAGCACGGAGCGGACGCCGGGGTCGGAAATCAGGATCTCGAACGCCGTCTTCACCTGCTGAACGCTGGCGCCGCCCCCCACGTCCAGAAAGTTGGCCGGGTTGCCGCCGGCCAACTTGATGATGTCCATGGTGGCCATGGCCAGCCCGGCGCCGTTGACCATGCAACCCACGTTCCCGTCCAGCTTGATGTAGTTCAGGCCGGACCGGTGGGCCAGGATCTCCAGCGGTTCCTCTTCGTGATAGTCGCGCAGCTCCCTCAGTTCCGGGTGCCGGTAGAGGGCGTTGTCGTCGAAGTTCATCTTGGCGTCCAGAGCGTAGAAATCTCCGTCGCCGGTCAGCACCAGCGGGTTGATCTCCACCAGTGAGGCGTCGGTCGCCGCAAAGGCTTCGGAGAGCGCTTTCATGAACCCGGCGGCCCGGCCCACGGCTTTCTTCTCCAGACCGAGGCCGTAGGCCAGGTTCCTTCCCTGGAAGCCCTGGAGTCCCAAGGCCGGGTTCACCTGCTCCTTCAGGATCAATTCGGGTGTCTTTTCGGCCACCTCCTCGATTTCCATGCCCCCTTCGGTGCTGGCCATGAGCACCGGCCGCTCCCGGCTCCGGTCGATGACCATGCCCAGGTAGAACTCCCGCCGGATATCCAGTCCCTCCTCGATCAGGACCTGACGCACCAGGGTTCCCTCCGGACCGGTCTGCGGAGTCACGAGCCGGGTCCCCAGCATTTCCCGGGTGCGCCGCTCCGCCTCTTCCGGAGAGCGGACGATCCTGACGCCTCCGCCCTTGCCGCGGCCCCCGGCATGCACCTGGGCCTTGACCGCCACGACGCCTCCCAAAGACCGTGCGATCTCATAGGCTTCGGCGGGACTCCGGGTGACTTTTCCGCGGGGAATCCTGATCCCGTACCGGGCCAGAATCTCCTTGGCCTGGAACTCGTGAATTTTCATCGCCGCCATGAAACACCATACAATGGGCGCAGTTCAAGAGAATTGACGTGGAAGGGCGCCCCATGCGGGTGCCCTTTTTGGCTCATGCCGGCCGCGGATGAACGAATGAAGGTGTTCTCGAACGGACTCTGGGAGAGTCCTCTGGCGCCTGGCCAGGGGGCTGCGCGGGTCCGTCCGGGCGACGTCCAATGGACGGCGTCCGGAGGCCTGGTCTGGCGGGAAGACCGTTCCGGGACCGGGATCCTGGTGGTTCGCGAATCGCTCGGCGGCCCCCCCCGCGACCTGGTCGCCGAACGTTCCGTCCGAGCCCGCGTGGGATACGGCGGCGGCGACTTTTCGGTTTCCGGCGGCCAGGTCTTTTTCGTCTCCGGCGGGAGGATCTTTCGCCACGGACTGGAGGACACGGAATCGGTGCCCGTGACCCCTCCGTGGGGCCGGGCGGCGGCGCCTGCCGCCTCTCCGGACGGGCGCCGGCTGGTCTACGTGCATTCCGCCGAGGGTGTCGACTGCCTCGGTCTGGCCCGGACGGACGGCTCCGGCTGGCCGGTTCAATTGGCGTCCGGACACGACTTCTACATGCAGCCGGCCTGGCACCCGGACGGCCGCCGGGTCGCCTGGGTCGCTTGGGACCACCCCAACATGCCGTGGGACGGAAGCGCCCTCTACCTGGGCGGCGCCGGCTCCGGGTCAGCGGCCGGAGAAGGACCGGAACCGGTGCGGGTGGCCGGCGATCCGGCAGGTTCCGTCGCGGTCTTCCAGCCTGCTTTTTCCCCGGACGGCCGCTACCTGAGCTTCGTCTGCGATCGGGAAGGCTGGTTCAATCTCTGGCTCTGCGACCTGGCGGACGGATCGCTGCGGGCGCTGGTGCGGGAGCCTTCCGAATATGCGGGGCCGGCTTGGATCCAGGGGCTCCGGTCCCACGCCTGGACCCCGTCGGGCGATGCGATCTACGCGATTCGGCTGAGCCGGGGCCGTGCGGAGCTGGTGCGGGTGGACCTGGAGGAGCGGCGACCCCAACCGGTCGGCGGCCTCTCCCGCTATACGGCGTTGAGTCAGCTCTCGGCGGCCCCGGACGGTGAACGGATCGCGCTCGTCGGCTCCTCCCCGCTGCATCCGCCGCGGGTGCTCACGGTTTCAGCTCAGGGAACGGTCGCGACCTGGTCCGAGGTGACTCCCGATCCGCCGGAAGCCGCCTACCTGGGACATCCCCGTCCCCTTTCCTGGAGAGTGAAATCCGAGGTCGCCCGTCCGCAACCCCTGGACTGTCACGGTCTGTACTACCGTCCCCGCAATCCCGCACACCGGCGCACGGGTCCGCCCCCTGCGGTGGTTCGGGTCCATGGCGGTCCCACCTCGCAGGCCCTGATCGAATACCGTTTCGAGATCCCATTCCTGACCAGCCGGGGATTCGCGGTGCTGGACCTCAACTACCGGGGCAGCTCCGGTTACGGCCGCGCTTATCGGGATGCCCTGAAGGGTCACTGGGGAGTGGCCGACGTCGAGGATGCCCGGTCCGCTGCCGAAACCCTGGTCTCCAGCGGGCGGGCCGATCCCGACCGCCTCGTCGTCTTGGGCGGCAGTGCCGGGGGACTCACCGTACTGCTGTGCCTGATCCGCTATCCGGGCCTGTTTCGAGCCGGAGTCTGCCTCTACGGCGTCTCCGACCTTCTCGCCCTGGCCCGGGAGACGCACAAGTTCGAGGCGCACTACCTGGACTCGTTGGTGGGCCTCCTGCCCCGGGAGGAGTCCCTCTACCGGGAACGCTCGCCGTTGGGCCGGGCCGGATCGATCCGGGATCCGGTCGCACTCTTTCAGGGCGAAGACGACGAGGTCGTGCCCCCCAGCCAGTCGGACCGGATCGCCGAAGCTCTGGCGGGGCGTGGAGTGCCCCATGTCTACCATCGCTTCCCCGGCGAAGGACACGGTTGGAAGAAGTCGCGGACGATCGAAACCTACCTGGAGGCGTTGCAGGCTTTCCTGGCCGAGCACCTGGCCTGATCCGCAACAGCTTGGGAATTGAAGATGCTTCAGCCTTACAAGGCGTCGTCGTGGGCGGGGAAATGTTCCTCGCGGAGACGAGGAGGGGACCGGCGAGACGCGGGGATGTCGAGGTCCTTGCTCAGTCGAATGACGATTTCAGTCCCGGCCGGAATCACGATGTCCCTCCCCCGGGTCACCAGAATCCCGGCCGCTCCCACCGCGGCCCCGGCGGCGGCTCCCACCGCGATCCCTTCCTTCCCGCCGCCGATCAGGCCGATCAGCGCACCGATGGCGGAAGAGGCCCCCACCTTGCCGGCATCGCGGCCCTTCTCCCCGGGCTCCTCCAGCGTGCCTTCTTCGTCGGGGACGCTGCTCTTGCGCGGCTCCACCAGGGAAGCCATCTGGGCATCCATGGGAACCACTCGTCCGTCTCTGAAGCGCAGCTCCTTGAAGTGCAGGTTCATCCGGGCCCGGCCCCGGATCCGGCCGGCCCGCGCCAATTGGGAGATGGAACCCCGCACCTCGACACCCTTGGGTATGGCCCTTTCCCTCCCGGCACCGATGTTCTGAATCACGCGAGCCGAGAAAGTATCGCCGACCTTGTGGGTTCTGGTCGTGAGCGGCTCCTTCATTCGAACGCGAATCTCGGTCCCCGCCGGGACCCGGAGTTTGGATTCCGAATCCGCCGCGGCCGGAGACCGGGTCTCCGGGCCATCCGGTTCCGAGGCCGGGTCATGCCGGAGGGAGCGCGGCCGGTCAGGATGGTACCCGTCGTCATATCCGGCTTCGAAACCGCGCCGATAGGCATTCCGATAAACCTCGGGGTCGTCCCGCTCCGGATCGAACCCGGGATCCAGGCGCTGGTAGTCCCGCTTGTTGGCCATGTCGTAGTAATGGCGCGCCGCCCGGTCAGTTTCTCCCGCCCGGCGGCCATCCCCGTAACCGCGGCCGTACGCGGTCCTGCCGGTGTCGGATGCAGGTTCCTGGCCCGACAGGGTCCAGGCCCAACCCTGGGAGCAGAGCAGGAACAGGACCAGAAGCAGCCTGCCTGCCCGATTGCCGGGAAATCGATGCACCGGTCTCGTCATCAGTGTTGTCTGAGTTGCAGATTCCCTTCGGTCTGGCGCGGAGTGGAGATCACGACGCGATCCTTGATTTCGGTCCACTTTAGCAGAAAGTTGTCCAACAGTAGATCGGTGCCGCTGGAGTGGAGGCCGCCCTCCTCATCCTGATATTGGAAATAGTGCAGAGTGTATCCCCTGACGGCGTAGAGTCCTCCGCTGCGGTGATACGGCACGGTGTTGGAAAACTTTCCCAGCAGCTCGCCGTCGCTGGAGTAGACGGACACGCCCTGCAGGGATTCCTCCGGGATCGTTCTGAGCAGGTTGTTGGTCAAGGGGAAGAAGATCTCCTGGCGGCGGACCCGGAACAACTGCTCCAGCGTCAGCGAACACTCCTGGTCCTCGACGGCCTCCCGCACCCGCGTGACGACCTTGTCCACGTTCTCCCAACGTGCCCGTTTCGGCTTTCCCCGGGTCTTGAGCTTGGCGGGGACTTTCAGGCCGGGGAGGATCGATTCGCAGTCCGGGCCGGCTGCGCCCGCCTCCATCCCGCCGAATAGAGCCGCGGACAGGATCGTGCATCCCAATAGCAGCCGGCGACTGCCGGACGGGATCCTCTGCTGGGCATCCATTCCTTTCTTGATGAAATCCCTGCCGAAAACGATCACTTTGACTCCTCTCGAACCCAGTCCACCATGGCCGCGACAGCGTCCGGGTCGGTGGGCGGCAAAACGCCATGACCCAGGTTGAAGATATGTCCCCGGCGTCCCCGGGCCTGGGCCAGAACCTCGCGCACCTTCCGCTTCAGGATCGGCCGGGGGGCCATCAGGGCAAGCGGGTCGAGATTCCCCTGGATGGCCTGACCCGTACCCAGACGGTCCCAGACCTGGTCCAGGTCGACGCGCCAATCGACACCCAACACCGTTCCCCCCGCTTCCTGCATGTCCTCCAGGAGAGCTCCGGTGACGGTTCCGAAATGGATCAGGGGGACCCCCCGGCTCTTGAGCCCTTGAAACAGGGCCCGGGAAAAGGGAAGGACATATTCCCGGTAGTCGGCCCGGCCCAGGCTGCCGACCCAACTGTCGAAGAGCTGGACCGCCTGAGCTCCCGAGTCGACCTGCGCATTCAGATAGGAGACCTGCACTTGCACCAGCTTTCCCATCAACTCCTTCCAGGCGTCCGGATGGGTGTACATGAACCTCTTGGTCTCCAGGAAGTTCTTGGACTTGCCCCCTTGGATCATGTAGCTGGCGAGAGTGAAGGGAGCCCCGCAGAATCCGATCAAGGCCCGTCCCGGGTCCAACTCCCGCCGCACCAGGCGGAGGGCTTCCATCACGTGGGACAGGTGCTCCCACGGGTCCATGGTGTGCAACGCCCGGACCGCTTCGGGGCTCCTGACCGGCTGGGAAATGACGGGACCCTCTCCCGCGGCGAACCGGAAATCCAGGCCCATTCCCTTCAGCGGCAGGAGGATGTCCGCGAAAATAATGGCCGCGTCCAGATCGAAACGCCGGATGGGCTGCAAGGTCACCTCGGCCGCCAACTCCGGGTTTCCGCAGATCTCCAGGAGCGTGTAACGCTCCCTCAACCGCCGGTATTCGGGCAGGTAGCGGCCCGCCTGGCGCATCACCCAGACGGGAGTGCAATCCACCTCCTGGAGCCGGCAAGCCCGCAGGAAGCGTCCCTCCTGTCGATCATTCTTCTCCGTCATGGATTCGCTCCCGGTCCCTGGTCCGGAGCTCCCGCCGGGTTGCTCCGTACGCTTCGGAAAGACACAGAGTATACCCCGGAACTTCCAACTCCAATCGGCTCCGGCCCCCTGATCCGCTCCAGGCGCGCGCCGGAACCGGCCCGCGGCTTCGCATTTTGCCTTCCCGGGACGTTAGCAGGTTGTTGAAGCGCACCATGCGAGCTCGGCGCGGCGCCGGGTGGGCGAGGGCGAGAGGATCTGCCGCACCGGGCGGCGGTCCTGCGGATTCGCGGGAGTTCCGGGCCATGCTGCTGAAAGTCCACAGTGCCTCCGTGTTGGGCATCCAGGCCGAGATCGTCGACGTGGAGGTCGATTTCTCCCAGACCATGCGTTCCAGGTACCACGTCGTTGGCCTGCCGGACAGGGCGGTCAAGGAGAGCGGCGAGAGAGTGCGAGCCGCCATCTGCAATTGCGGCTTCCCCTTTCCCCGCCAAGGGACCTTCATCGTCAACCTGGCTCCCGCGGGTTTCAAGAAGGAAGGCAGTTGCTACGACCTGCCCATTGCATTGGGGATCCTGGGACTGGGTGGAAAGCTGGAGAAGCGGGAACTCCGAAAGTGGCTGATTCTGGGCGAGTTGTCGCTGGATGGAAAGGTGCGTTCCATTCGCGGGGCGCTGCCGGTGGCACTGGGAGCCGTCAAGCGGAAGTTCAAGCGGCTCCTGCTCCCGGCCGGCAACGCCCGGGAGGCGGCGGCGGTCCGGGAAATCGACGTCTATTGCGCGTCCAGTCTGCCCCAGGTTCTGGACCTTCTCAACGGCAACCGGAGCCAGGAGCCCCTCCGGATCGATCCGGAGGCAGAAGAATCGGGATCGGACGACCGGTTGCCCGACTTCTCTCACGTCAAGGCGCAACAGGCGGCCAAGCGGGCCATGGAGGTGGCTTGCGGCGGCGGACACAACCTGCTCCTGATGGGCCCGCCCGGCGCCGGCAAGACCATGCTGGCACGGCGCATTCCCTCCATTCTTCCCTCCATGAGCTTCTCCGAATCCCTGGAGACGACGGCGGTGCACAGCGTTTGCGGATTGCTGGGAAAGGGCCGCTCCATCCTGGTGAGGCGGCCCTTCCGGTCTCCCCACCACAGCATCAGCGGACCCGGCCTGGTGGGTGGGGGATCGCCGCCCCGGCCCGGCGAGATCTCCCTGGCCCACAACGGAGTCCTCTTTCTGGATGAGCTGCCCGAGTTCCAACGGCGGGTGCTGGAAACGCTTCGCCAACCCTGCGAGGCCGGAGAAGTCACCATCAGCCGGGCCACCCGCAGCTTGACCTTTCCCTCCCGCTTCATGCTGGTGGCCGCCATGAACCCATGTCCCTGCGGCTATGCCAACAGTCTTCACCGGGAGTGCGTCTGCTCCCCGATCGCGATTCACCGCTATCTGACGCGGATTTCGGGACCCTTCCTGGATCGGATGGACCTGCAGGTCGAGGTCCCCGAGGTGCCGTTCCGCGATCTGGCGTCCCAGCCTTCGGGAGAGCCGTCCCGTTCCATCGCCAGGCGGGTGGCCCGGGCGCGGGACGTCCAGCGGGACCGTTTCTCGGGAATGCCGATCTTCTGCAACGCTCAGATGGGGGCCCAGGAGATCCAGCGGTTCTGCGCTCTGAGCCCCGCGGTCAAGCGGCTGTTCGACGACGCCCTTCCCAGATTGGGATTTTCGGCTCGAGCCTACGATCGCATCCTCAAGATGGCTCGCACCATCGCCGACCTGGACGGTTCGTCCGGCCTCACGACCACCCATGTCTCGGAGGCCATCCAGTACCGGTCCCTGGACCGGAGTTTCTGGAAAAAGACCTTCGGATGAGGGGAGCTGCCGCGACCTTGCGTCCGTCCGTCGGCGGTTGATAGCGTTGCCCGGATGCAATTTTCGGCCGGATCCGAAAACGGGCTTCAGCTTTCGATGGCCCGGCAGCCGGGGCCGGCAGCCGGCGGCACATGTGGAGGACGGAGCAGATGATCGTTGCCAGTCTCGACCGGTTGAACTCCCGCCGTTTCCCCGCCGGCCGGGAGTCGAGGAACCTGGTGGGCGGACCTTCGCCCATTCAGGCCTCCAGCTTCTGCATGGGGTCCGTGGTCCTGGACCCGGACGGAGGCCAGGTGCCCTGGCACAATCAGGAGCAGGAGGAGATCTACTACGTGGTGGAGGGGACCGGCGAAATGTGCCTGGGCCGGGAGCGGAGAACCTTGAACCCGGGGGACATCGTCTATATTCCGCCGGGTGTTTTCCACCAGCTCACCAACCTGGGAAAGCGGCCCCTGACCTTCATCTATTGCTACGGTCCCGCCGGGGACGTGGCCCACTGGCGCCAGGAACTCACGGGCACCCTTCCCCGCGCCGGCCGCGAGGCGCCCTCCCTCCCTCAAGGGGCCCGCTCCCAACACGTTTGACGCTGGAAAATGTCCGCAGCCTCGCCCCTCCGGATCGGCGTCATCATGAACGGGGTCACCGGCCGCATGGGGACCAACCAGCACCTGCGCCGGTCCATCCTGAGCATCCGCCGGGACGGGGGATTGGAGATCGCCGGCATCGGCCGGATCCTTCCCGAGCCGGTTCTGGTGGGGCGGAACCGGGTCAAGCTGGAGCGGCTGTCCCGGGAGACCGGCGTCGAAGCCTGGACCGATCAATTGGACCGGGCCCTGGAAGATCCCGCCAACCGGATCTATTTCGACGCCCAGACCACCCCGCTCCGGGCGGCGGCGCTGGAGCGGGCGGTGGAGGCGGGCCGGCACGTCTACTGCGAGAAACCGGCCGCCGCCACCAGCGCCGAGGCGCATCGGATCTACCGGATGGCCCAAGGGAGGGGGCTCAAGCACGGCGTGGTCCAGGACAAGCTCTGGGTGCCCGGGGTCGTGCGCTTGAGACGGTTGTTGAGAGACGGGTGTCTGGGCCGGATCCTGTCGGTCCGGGGCGAGTTCGGCTACTGGGTCTTCGACGGGCGGGATGCCCCCTTGCAGCGGCCGTCCTGGAACTACCGCAAGGAAGAGGGCGGCAGCATCATTCTGGACATGTTCCCCCACTGGAGGTATCTGCTGGATAATCTCTTCGGCCGGGTGCGCTCCGTCTCCTGCCTGGGAGCCACCCACGTTCGCAGGCGTTGGAACGAAGAGGGCCGGGAGTACGCGGTCACCGCCGACGATTCGGCCTACGCGACGTTTCTGCTCGAGGGAGACGTCGTGGCCCACTTCAACAGTTCCTGGGCCGTTCGAGTGCGCCGGGACGACCTCTTCACCCTTCAAGTCGACGGCACTCGGGGATCGGCCGTCTGCGGCTTGAACCAATGCCGGGTGCAACTCGCCCGGTCCACTCCAAGGGTGACCTGGAATCCGGATCTGGAGCCGTCGCACGCGTGGCTGGAATCGTGGTTTCCCGCACCCGGCGCCCCTCCCGCGTCCGGGCCCTTCCGGACGCAGTGGGAACTGTTTCTGCGCCACGTTCTTGCCGACGAGCCGTTCCCCTGGAACATGCTGGAGGGAGCCAAAGGGGTCCAGTTGGCGGAGTGCGCCCGCGAGTCCTGGCGGAATCGTTCCTGGGTCGATATTCCCGAGTTGGCGCCGGATTCCGGTTGACCGGCCTGCCCTGGCGCCGGGCATACGGCCCGGCGGATCAGGTCCAGTAGAGATTCCGGGGGATGTCCACCTTCTGCCCGGTATCGAGGGACTCGCCGGCCTTGATCATGGGCACGCACACGTTCATGGCCGCCGGCCCGTCGCAGAGATTCTCCGACCCGTAACGGATGGTCCGGCAGAATCCTTCCAGTTCCTTGGAATACCCCCTCAGAGCCGAGGCCGCGCTCTTGCCTCCACCCGTGACCTGGGACCCGGCGGCATCCCGGACCCGGCTTTCCGAAGCCTCCAGCAGAGGGGCGTCTCCCATGGCCTGGGTCTTGAGCTCGGTCGCCGCCGCCTGTCCGCCCTCCGAGAAGAGCATGGCTTCCCGCTCCCGGGTGAGGATGATGGTGCCTTCGGTGCCCATGAACTGCTCGTAGAAGTGGTCGAAGGCGTTGGTCTGAATGGAGGAGAAGGTGTAGGTCAGGCCTTCCGGATACTCGTAGGTGACGTAGATGTGGTCCTCCACCTCGCGGCCGTCGTCGTAGGCGTAGATCCCGCCGGAACCGTATACGGCCTTGGGAAGCTTGCCGGTGAACCAGTTGACCACCTGCAGATGGTGGGTGCCCAGTTCGGCATTGAGTCCGTACGAGTACTTCCGGTAGAGCCTCCAGTTCCTCAGGTGCTCCATGTCCGGGTAACCCCAGGGTGAGGGGTCGAAGTCGGTTTCGGGCACCGCGCGCCTCCAGCTCTTGTTCCGGTGCCAGAGGCTGCGGACGTGGTAGACGTCTCCGATGACGCCTTCCCGGATGAGCTGGTAGGCCTCCTGGTACAACGGGTTGGCATTGCGCTGGTGACCCACCTGGAGATGCCTGCCGGCGGAACGGGCCGCTTCGATCATGCGGCGGCAACCGTCGATGCTGTTGGCCATTGCCTTTTCGGTGAAGACGTGCTTTCCCGCGTTCAGTGCGTCGATGGCGAGAGGCTCGTGCATCCAGAGGGGAGCCGCGATGAGGACGGCCTCGATATCACCGCGTTTCAGCAGCTCGCGATGATCCGAGTAGGCCACGGCGTTCGGGTCGAATCGCTCCTGGGCGGTCTTGAGGGCCTTCTCCCGGTTGGGGGGGAAGATGTCGCAGACCGCCGAGATCCGCATGTGGCTGGGCGGGGCGTTCTCCATCAGCACGCCGCCCTGCCCTCCGATGCCGATGATGCCTGCCCTCACCGGCCACATGCCGGAGGTCTTCCAGAGCAGCGCTCCGGTGGGCGGAACCGTGGCCACGGCCTTGATGAAATTCCTGCGTCCCAGTTTTTTCTGTTCGTCGCTTAACATACCCGCCTCCATGGAGATCGGTCCGGCTCAATTTCTGCCATATTAACAGCCCGTGGCAACGGTTTGTCCCGGATCGTCCCGTCCGGAATACTCGAGTTTCCTCGCGCGCCGCCTGCGGAGTCGGCTGGGAGCCTGCGCGGCAGATCAATTCCCGCCGCGCAGGCTCCTGGTCTTCCAATGACGGACCAGTATGTCCAGACCGGCGATCTGACCGGTGGGGAAGGCCAGAATCACCGACAGCGCCAAGGCCTCGATCAGCGTCTTGTTGACGTAGAGTTCCGTCCCCTCGGCCGCCTGGACTACGAAGCCGTCCGACACCAGCGCCGGCGAAGCCAGGTAGAACAACATGAGAAGCGCAAATCCCCCAAGCGCGGAAAGGCGCGTGAACAATCCCAACATCAGTCCCAGGCCCAAAATGACGAGTCCCCACTTGGTCCCGGCGTCGGCCATGGCCAGCAATGAAGGATTCTCGACGATCCGGTGGAAGATTCCGGAGAAAGGCCCCGTGGAATTTTCCAGATACCCGCGGGAGGTCCAATTCACAGCCAGAAACTTCCCCACGCCCTGGTAGAACAGGTGCCATCCGATGCAGAAGCGAAGCACCAGCAGCAGGAACTTGTGGATCGGATTGAGTTGATTGAGTCGATTCACCGGAAGACCTCCAGATGATCCTCGTCCAGACCCCAGTGATGGACCTGAACGGCCCCATCCCGGGGACCTGAGGCGACCACGACGGCTCCTATGCCCCGGCGCCGACGACAGTACGACAAAATATCCTCCAGGTCCATGACCAGAAACGCCGTGGAAAGGGCGTCCGCCTCCGCCGCCGCAGGAGCCAGGGCCGTGGCGGCCAGGTTCTTCTCCACCGGATGACCGGTCCGAGGGTCCAGAACATGGCCATAGCGTCGATTTCCGGCCCGAAAGAACTGCTCGCCCACGCCTGAGGTGGAGAGGGCGCGATTTCGAAGCTGCACCGTCGCCAGCGGCCCGGTCCTTCCCGACGGATCCCGGATGCTGACCTTCCATCCCGAAGACGATTCCTTTCCGGGCCCCCCCAGCGCCAGAATGCTGCTGTAACCGGCGTGGAGCAGAGCGCGGCTCATGCCTTCCCGCCGCAGCAGCCGGCCGGCGCGGTCCAGCGCGTACCCCTTTCCGATCGCTCCCAGATTCAGCTCCAGGCCGCGGCGCCGGAAGCGGACGGTTCCGGCGGACTCGTCCAATTCCAGGAAACGGGAACCGACGCGGCTTCGAGCCTTCTCGACCGCCTCCGGATCGGGAAGCGTGCCCCGGCGCCGGGAAAACCCCCAGACCTTCCAGAGCGGACCGGCCGTCATGTCGAAGGCCCCTCCCGTCTCGCTGGAAATCCTCGCTCCCAGACTCAGGAGCTGGAAAAGGCCGGTCTCGGCCGGAACCGGACGATCAAAGGCGCTCCGGTTCAAGCGGTTGATCTCGCTGTCGTCCCGAAAGACGGTCATCTGGCCTTCCAGCTCCTGGATCAGATCCAGGGCCCGGTGGACCGTCATGATACGAGATCGGTCCCGGTTGGACAGGATGATCTCGAAGAGGCAGGCCATGGCGGGCCGGCCGGCCCGGATCAGTTCCTCAGGGAGGGACTCGATTTCCGAAGCAGCACGAGGCAGGGCCGCGGCGGCCAGGGCGGCCATGCGTTGGGGATGGAGCAGGTCTCTCCGGCGGGTTCCGGAAGTCGCCATTTTCCGGTTTCCTCGAACTCAGGGGGATGATGTTCCCGCTGGGAGTCCGCGCTTTCGCAGTAGATTCATTTCTGCCGCGCAGGCTCCCGGGCCCCCTTGGAAGGTACCCGGAAATTCGGGACGAGATCAAGAAGCGGCGTTCCCGGTCCCGGGGCCGGCGGCGCCGGGAGAACCAATATTCCCGGTCAGGTAGGTCCGTTGCGACACTCCCCTCAGGTCGTAGTAAACTGGCACGGAAACGGCTCGTCGCTCGGCAGGAGGAGAGATCGCTGATGCTGATGGAACAGTTGACCCGCAGAGATTGGATGCACTTGTCCCTGGGAGTTGCCGGAGCCGGCCTGGGCGCCGGCGTTTCGGGATGCACTTCGCCGCCGGCGGACTCGCCGGAATCGCCGGCGCCGGATCGTGATTACGGGAGCTACGAAATGGGGTTCCAGAGCTACTCGCTCAGGCATTTCGTAGCCGCCGAGGACTTTCTCGGACAGGCGAAACGGTTGAATCTGCCCTTCCTGGAGCTCTGGAGAGGCCACCTTCCGGAGGACGCCGGCGAGGACGAGATCGTCCGGTTTCGAGACCGGCTGCGGGAGGCGGGAATCACCATGAACGCGTTCGGGGTGGAACGCTTCACCGATGAACACGAGAAAAACGAGGCGATCTTTCGCCTGGCCCGGAATCTTGGCGTCGGCGTCCTCAGCGCGAACCCTTCCAAGAAGGCCTTCGACAGCCTGGAGAAGCTGGTGGACCAGTACGACATCCGGATCGCCATCCACAACCACGGTCCCGAGGATGAGCGCTGGCGGCGGCCCGAATGGATCATGGAAGCGGTGGACGGCCTCGACCCGCGGATCGGCGCTTGTGCCGACGTGGGGCACTTCATCCGCGCCGGAGTCGATCCGGTGGCGGCTCTGGAACTCCTGGGGAGCCGGGTCCTGGGAGTCCATCTCAAGGATATCGACGCCGACGAGCATGACGTGGTCCTGGGCCAGGGCAGGCTGGATGTGGTCAAGACCTTCGAGACCTTTCAGAGTCTGGGGTTTCTGGGTCCCGTCTCGCTGGAGTTCGAAGGGGACAAGGAAGATCCGGTCCCGGCCATGCTGCGGTGTCTGGACGTCGTCGCCGCGGCCATCTCCGGCTCCACCCCCGCGTAGGCAAGCCACGCGGCGGGCTGTTAGACTAAAGGTCTTTCTTGGGATGGATGGGCCGCTAGCTCAATCAGGCAGAGCAACTGACTCTTAATCAGTAGGTTCGGGGTTCGATTCCCTGGCGGCTCACCAGTTTTCCGGTTGCCGGCTCTTGCGGGCCCCTGGCTGTCGACCGGCAGTCAATCTCGGTGGTCGCGTCACGTTTCGTCTCATGCCTGAGCTGAATACGCCTCTGACACGCCGCGACCTGCTCAGATCCGCCGCCCCCGCCCTGTTGGGGCTCGCCTCCTTGCCTCGGCCCGCGTTGGCGGGCGCCGGAAGCGAACTGCCCCCGGTGCGAGCCATCACCCGCGGTCCCGGGCATCACTGGTTCGGGTACTACGACAAACTGCAGTTCGACCCCACCGGCCGCTTCGTGCTGGGGATGGAGGTCGATTTCGAACACCGCTCGCCCAGACCCGCCGATGCGATCAGGATCGGCATGGTCGACCTTCAGGACGGCGACAGGTGGATCGAGCTGGGAGAGAGCCGCGCCTGGTGCTGGCAGCAGGGCTGCATGCTCCAGTGGCGGCCCGGCTCCAGGACCGAAGTCCTCTGGAACGATCGGGAGCGGGACCGCTTCGTGTGCCGCATCCTGGACATCGAGACTCGCCAGGTGCGAACGGTCCCCCATCCGGTCTATACGGTCAGCCCTGACGGCGGCTGGGCGGTGGCGCCCGACTTTCGCCGCGTCGGCGACATGCGGCCCGCCTACGGCTATCCGGGTCCGGACGACCCCTACCGCGACGTCGGGGCGCCCGAAGATTCGGGGATCTTCCGCGTCGACCTGGAAACCGGGCGCCAGGAGCTGCTGGTGTCGGTGGATCAGGTCGTCAGGATCCCGATGCCGGGCGTGGACCTGGCCAAGGCCAAGAGCTACTTCAACCACCTGCTGATCAGTCCCGACGGCGCCCGTTTCATATTCCTGCATCGCTGGGGATTCCCCAAGTTCATCGGCGCCACGAGAATGTTCACCGCCGGCCGCGACGGCTCGGACCTCCGGGTCGTCGATGCCTCGGGCCTGACGTCGCACTTCATCTGGAGGGACCCGGAATCGATTCTTGCCTGGACCCGGCCCGAATCAAGACCGTGGGGCTTCTATCTTTTCGAAGACGCGACCGGGGGCGCCGTCGAGAGGGTCGGAGAGGGTGTCATGACCGGAAACGGGCACTGCACCTATCTGCCGGGAGGCGAGTGGATCCTGAACGACACGTATCCGGACGCGCAAAGGATGCAGCACGTGTACCTCTACCACGTGGCCACGCGCCGGCGGGTCCCGCTGGGCCGGTTCTACTCGCCGCCGGAGTACACCCGCGAGGGACGAGTGGACACGCATCCGCGCTTCAGCCCCGACGGGCGCAAGGTCGTCATCGATTCGCCTCACACCGGCGAGGGCCGCCAGATGCACCTGATCGACATCGGCGAGATCGTCAGTTCGTAGCGCCCTGCGTTTCCCGGCGGCCGGATCTTCATTCCTCGCCCGCTTCAGCCTGGGTGAGCCGGGCGGCTTCCTCTTCCATCAACTCGGCCAGCTCGACCCAGTTGCGGCTGTAGAAGGCCGAGTGCTGCAGTTCCAGGTAGAGGCTCAGGATTCGATCCAGCGCCCGGGCCTTCTGTTCCAGGAGCTCTCTCTCACGATCGGCCATGGCGTAGGGGCGCCCCTTGTGGGTGCCCATTCCTTATTTTCCCGGGGCGCCCCTTGTGGGCACCCTTTCATTATTCAACATCGCCACGGCGATCACCACGGGGTTTGCCGAGGGCTGGTAGAATGTGTGCCGCCCTGGCAGCCCGTGCTGCACGGGGCACCGGCGGTAGATCATGAACGTCCGCACGGAACTGGAAGAAATCAGCCCGGTCAAGAAGAGGTTGCGGGTCGAAGTGCCGGTGGAGACGGTGCTCGCCGAGTTCAACCGGGTGGCCGCGACCTATCGGAGGCGCTCCAGGATTGCCGGGTTCCGTCCCGGCAAGGCCCCGGTGGCGATGGTCAAACGGCGGTATCGGAAGGACATCCGCCAGGATGTCCTGCGAAAGTTGATCTCCGAGTCGTACGACCAGTCCATCCGCGAAAAGAAGATCCGCCCTCTCGGCCAGTTGCAACTGGAACAAGTGGCCCTCGATGAAGGGGAGCCCCTGGTGTACGAGGCTGTGGTGGAGACCCTGCCCGAATTCCAGGTTCCGGAATACAAGGGACTGGAAGTCCGTTTGGAGAAGAAGGCTCCGGACGAGGAATCGGTGAACCAGGAGTTGGAACGGCTCCGGGATCGGCATGCTCCCCTGATTTCGGCGCCGGACCGGGAGACGGTCCGCGATGGGGACTACGCCGTGGTGGATCTGTTGGGCAGGTACGTTCCCGGCGAAGAGGAGGCCATTCGGCAGGAGAACACGACCATCCGCGTGGGCGACGAGCGCACCCAGAGCGAATTCAATCAGGCCCTGCCGGGAATGGAAATCGGCGGCGAGAAGACCTTCGCCGTGGACTATCCCGAAGACTATCCGGAGGAGAAGCTGGCCGGCCGCCGCGTCCGCTTCAACCTGCAACTCAACGACATCAAGGTCAAGGACCTCCCGGACCTGAACGACGAGTTTGCCAAGGACCTGGGAGACTTCGACGATCTGGATCAGCTCAGGGAGCAGATTCGGCAAGGACTCTCAAGCCAATGGCAACAGGCGCGAGATTCCAGCATCCGGGGCCAACTGGTCCGGGGGCTTTCCGAGGCCTGCCCCTTTCAGGTGCCGGAAACCCTCGTGGAAGAACGGATCGACAACAAGATCCGGGACATCGCCTACAATCTGGTGCAGCAGGGCGTGGATCCCGCCAAGGCGAAACTGGACTGGAATCGCATCCGCGAGGATCTTCGCCACGGCGCCGAGCAGGAGACCCGGGCAGCGTTGATCCTTTCGGAGATCGCGGAGGTCGAGCAATTGGAGGTCGAATTGTGGGAGTTCGAGGACGAGCTTCGCAAGACGGCCGAGGCCCTGAATCAGCCGGTAGAGAAGATTCGGCCGCAATTTGACGACGAGGGGGCGCGAGGCGGTCTGCAAATTCGGATCCTGCGCCGCAAGGCGCTGGAAGTGCTGATGGAGCATGCAGTGGTTCGGGACGAGTGAGGAGCGAGAATATGGCGTTGCGGTGACCTGCGGGGAATCGATCCCCCGGGACGGCAAGCGGCGAGAGGAGATCCAGGATGCCTTTGATCCCCATGGTGGTCGAGCAGAGCAATCGCGGCGAGCGCGCCTACGACATCTATTCCCGTCTCTTGAAGGACAACATCATCTTCGTCGGCACGCCCATCGATGACAACGTGGCCAACCTGGTCACCGCTCAACTGCTCTTCCTGGAAGCCGAGGGACCGGACAAGGACATTTCCCTCTACATCAATTCTCCGGGAGGCTCGATTACCGCGGGTCTGGCCATTTACGACACCATGCAGTTCGTCAAGAACGACGTGACCACCATCTGCATCGGGCAGGCCGCGTCCATGGCGGCGTTGCTGCTGGCCGCCGGCGCCCCGGGCAAACGGTTCGCTCTGCCCCACAGCCGGATCCTGATCCATCAGCCCACCATGTCGGGGCTCTCGGGTCAGGCGACCGACATCGACATCCATGCCCGGGAGATCCTGAGAATGCGGGATACGACCAACCGGATTCTGGCCAGGCACACCAAGCAGACCCTGCGCCGGATCGCCAAGGACGTGGACCGGGACTTCATCATGGCGACTCCGGAAGCCAAGGAGTATGGTATTATCGACATGGCCATCGAGAAGCACACTTGACGGACTCGGTCATCCCAGACAGCCTCGAAAATCGTACGCCGGAACCCACGCCTCTGGCCGGTATTCCGGGGTGCTCGCGGTCAACAGGGGAACTCAAGTGAAGAAGAATGTGGAAGACATTTTCCAGTGCTCTTTCTGTAACAAGAGCCAAAAACACGTCAAGAAGCTGATCGCGGGTCCGTCAGTCTTCATTTGCGACGAGTGTGTCGACATCTGCAACGAGATCATCGCCGATGAACTGACCGCAGAGGCGGCATCGATCAAGGAGAACCTGCCCAAGCCGGTGGAGATCAAGGAGTTCCTGGACCAGTATGTCGTGGGTCAGGAGGTCCCCAAGAAGAAGTTGGCCGTTGCCGTCTACAATCACTACAAGAGAATCAAGTTGGGCAGGCGCCGCCGCCAGAACGTCGAGCTTTCCAAGAGCAACGTTCTGCTCATCGGTCCCACCGGGACCGGCAAGACGCTCCTGGCGCAGACGCTGGCCCGCATGCTCTCGGTTCCCTTTGCCATTGTCGACGCCACCACGCTGACCGAGGCCGGCTACGTGGGGGAGGACGTGGAGAACATCCTTCTTCGATTGCTGCAGTCCGCCGGAGGCGACCGGGAACGCTGCATGCAGGGGATCATCTACATCGACGAGATCGACAAGATCTCGCGCAAGGATGAGAATCCCTCCATTACGCGGGACGTCTCGGGCGAGGGAGTCCAACAGGCGCTGCTCAAGATATTGGAAGGGACCGTGGCCAACGTTCCTCCTCAGGGAGGCCGCAAACACCCTCACCAGGAATTCGTTCAGGTGGACACTACCAACATTCTGTTCCTCTGCGGAGGCGCTTTCGTCGGTCTCGAGAAGTTGATTCGGAGCCGCCTGGGCCGGAGCGGCATGGGGTTCCGATCCTCGCTCAGCGACAATCGATGGAAGAAGGAAAGCGCTTCCGAGGTCCTGAGCCAGAATCTGCCCGAGGACCTGATCAAGTACGGCCTGATTCCCGAGTTCGTGGGGCGCCTCCCCATCGTCTGCACGCTGCACGATCTGGACCGCGACGCGTTGGTCGAGATCCTGACCCGGCCCAGCAACGCCCTGGTGAAGCAGTATCAGAGGATGTTCGAGTTCGAGGGCGTCTCTCTGAGGTTCACCGAGGGCTCCCTGCGGGCCATTGCGGATCTGGCGCTGAAGAGTAAGATCGGAGCGCGCGGCTTGCGGTTGGTCGTAGAGGATCTTATGTTGGATCTCATGTACGAACTCCCCTCCAACAAGACGACGGAGGAGTTGGTGGTGACCAGGGAAATGGTGGAGAACCGCGAAATGGTGTTTCGGGTTCTCGAGAAGGCGGGATAATGGTTTTCGAAGGGGATTCCTTCCGCCGGCCCTGCCGGTCCGGCCGGCGGCGAAACGGCCTTTGAAACGAATCCCGGAGTGCTGCATCTTACAGTGAGAAGCGGTCCTACGTAATTCGATTGCGACACGGCACGAGCATGGCGGAAATTCAAGACAAGCGCACCGCGAGCTACCCCATGGTTCCCATTCGCGACGTCGTCGTCTTCCCGGCGATGATGGTCCCGTTCGTGATCGGGCGGGATTCTTCGGTCAAGGCGCTGGAAGTGGCGTTGAAGGCGGACAAGAAGATCTACCTGGCCACCCAGAAGGACGCGTCGCAGGATAGTCCGTCCTCCGCGGACATCTACGAGGTCGGAACCGTTTCCAACATCGTCCAGAGCCTCAAGCTTCCGGACGGAAACATCAAGGTGCTGGTGGAGGGGGTCCAGCGCGCACGGACCATTCGCGTGTCGGGCGTCGCGGGTTATTTTCGGGCCGAGGTCGAAGTGGAGCCGGTTCCGGTGGTCTCCCGCGCCAAGATGAGCCTGCTCACGAAACGCCTGAACCTGCTGTTCGAGGAATTCGCCAAGCTGAACCCCAATGTCAGCTACGAGACCATCGTCCAGTCGACTCGGAAAACCACGCCCGAGCGGCTCGCGGACACGGTCGCCGCCAACCTTCCCATCGTGGTCGAGGACAAGCAGGTTCTGCTGGAGATCGTCGACCCCGCGGAACGGATGACGAAGATCTGCGAGTCCATCGAGATCGAGATCGAGAAGATCAAGATGGACCGGTCGGTTCAGGGCCGCGTGCGCCGGCAGATGGAAAAGGCCCAACGGGAGTACTACCTGAACGAGAAGGTCAAGGCCATTCAGGAGGAGTTGGGGCGCGGGGACAAGGACGAGCTGGAGGAGCTGAAGAAGAAGATCGAAGAAGCCTCCATGCCCAAGGACGCCAAAGAGAAGGCGATGAACGAGATCCGGCGGCTTCAGCACATGCCGCCCATGAGCGCCGAGAGCACGGTCAGCCGGACCTATGTCGAGTGGCTCGTCGCCATGCCATGGAAGAAGCGGAGCCGGGAGATCCGCGAGATCTCGCGGGCCGAGAAAGTCCTCGAAGCGGACCATTACGGCCTGGACAAGGTCAAGCAGAGGATCTTGGAGTATCTCGCCGTCAGGCAGCTCTCCCGCAAGAGATCCAACGGGTCGATACTCTGCTTCATCGGCCCCCCCGGCGTGGGAAAGACCTCTCTGGGCCATTCCATCGCGCGGGCGACGGGAAGGAAGTTCGTGCGCCTCTCGCTGGGCGGAGTCCGTGACGAAGCGGAGATTCGCGGGCACCGGCGAACCTACATCGGAGCTCTTCCCGGGCAGATCATCCAGATGATGAAGAAGGCGGGGACCCGGAATCCCCTGCTCCTTCTGGACGAGGTCGACAAGATGAGCATGGACTTCCGGGGCGACCCGTCGGCCGCCCTCATGGAGGTCCTCGATCCGGAGCACAACAACAGCTTCGTGGACCACTATCTGGATACGGAATACGACCTCTCGGACGTCCTCTTCATCTGCACCGGCAACGTTCGCCACAGCATTCCGAGACCGTTGCAGGATCGCATGGAGATCATCGAGATCTCCGGCTACACGGAATGGGAGAAGCTCAAGATCGGCCAGCAGTACCTGTTGCCCAAGCAACTGGACCGGAACGGCCTGAAGAGGAGGCCGCTGCGGTTTGAAGAGGACGCGATCCTGGAGCTCATTCGCCACTACACGCGCGAATCCGGGGTTCGCAACCTGGAGCGGGAGATCGGAAGCATCTGCCGGAAGGTGGCGCACAAGGTGGTTTTAGCCCGGAAGAAGATCAAACTCCAGGATCAGGTCTTCGACATTTCTCCCGGCAAGGTCCGGGATTATCTGGGTCCTCACAAGTACCGGAACCAAATGGCGGCGGAATCGAATGAAGTCGGTCTGGCCACCGGTCTCGCCTGGACCGAAGTGGGTGGCGAAGTGCTTCTGACCGAGGCCACCACCATGCAGGGCAAGGGCGATCTGCTCTTGACCGGGAAGCTGGGCGAGGTGATGCAGGAATCGGCGAAAGCGGCCCTTTCCTTCATTCGTTCCCGAAGTTCGGATTACAGCCTGCTCAAGGATTTTCACAAGATATTGGACATGCATGTCCATGTGCCGGAAGGAGCCATCCCCAAGGACGGTCCCTCGGCCGGCATCACCATGGCCACCACCATCGTCTCGGCCTTGACGGGAATCGCGGTACGCCGCGACGTGGCCATGACCGGGGAGATCACCCTGCGGGGCAAGATCCTTCCCATCGGCGGCGTCAAGGAGAAGATTCTGGCGGCTCACCGGGCCGGGATCGGCACCGTCATTCTGGCCAAAGACAATGAAAAGGATCTGAAGGAGATCCCTGACTCTGTTCTGGACAAGGTCAAGATTATCCTCGTCGATACCATGGACGAGGTTCTTGACATCGCGCTCGAAACGCCCATCAATCGCAAGAGTCGGGAGGAGCGGGAGGAATACATGAACGACCCGCAGCCGCCTCAATTGGAGGGGGGAGAGCAAGCCGGCGTCCACTGAGAGGACGTGCTGGTTCCAGCGAATCCGTCCGGACGACAACCATCAGGTTTGAGATTTGCGGTCTCTGGGGAGTGATCACCCTCCGAG
The DNA here is from genome assembly GCA_022827025.1 of Acidobacteriota bacterium. Taxonomy (GTDB): domain Bacteria; phylum Acidobacteriota; class UBA6911; order RPQK01; family JAJDTT01; genus JAJDTT01. Next base: position 1,905 of record JAJDTT010000134.1, on the reverse strand, counting down.
GCTCCCGGCCGTCCCGCCACAGACGGCTGGTGTGAGAGAATCCGTGGCGATCAATCGGAAAGGCCATTGAAAAATGTCTGATGCAAGCACGTCCACCTTTCGGGAGACCGGCAAGCCCCTGAATATTCAGGAGCTGAAGGAACTGAACATCAACTCGCTCAACCTGATCGCCAAGCGCCTGGCCATTTCCGGAGCCGCGGGGATGCGCAAGCAGGAGTTGATCTTCCAGATTCTGAAGGCCCAAACGGAACGGAGCGGACTGATTTTCTCGGAAGGAGTTCTGGAGACGCTTCCCGACGGGTTCGGTTTCCTGCGGGCTCCCGAGTACAACTACCTGCCCGGCCCCGACGACATCTACGTCTCTCCGTCGCAGATCCGCCGCTTCGATCTCCGCACCGGCGATACCGTCTCCGGACAGGTCCGGCCTCCCAAGGAGGGAGAGCGCTACTTCGCCCTGATCAAGGTGGAAGCCATCAATTTCGAGCATCCGGACGTGGCTCGCGACCGCACCTTCTTCGAGAACCTGACCCCCATCTATCCTGACGAGCGCGTCAATCAGGAGACGACTCAGAGCAACCTGACGGGACGGGTCATGGACCTGCTCACACCCATCGGCAAGGGTCAGCGGGGTTTGATCGTTTCTCCACCCCGGGCCGGCAAGACCATGATCCTGCAGAGCATCGCGCATTCCATCGCCGGGAACCACGCGGAAGTCATCCTGATCGTCCTCCTCATCGACGAGCGTCCGGAAGAAGTGACGGACATGCAGCGATCGGTTCGAGGCGAGGTGATCAGCTCCACCTTCGACGAGCCGGCCTCCCGCCACATCCAGGTCGCCGAAATGGTTCTGGAAAAGGCCAAGCGGCTGGTGGAGCACGGCAAGGACGTGGTGATCCTGCTGGATTCCATCACCCGTCTGGCCCGGGCCTACAATTCGGTGGTCCCGCCCTCCGGCAAGGTGCTGTCAGGTGGAGTGGACTCCAACGCGCTGCAGCGGCCCAAGCGATTCTTCGGGGCGGCCAGGAACATCGAGGAAGGCGGCAGCCTCACCATCATCGCCACTGCGTTGATCGATACCGGCAGCCGGATGGACGACGTCATCTTCGAGGAATTCAAGGGAACCGGAAACATGGAGCTGGGACTGGATCGGCGCCTGGTCGACAAGCGGATCTTCCCCTCCATAGACATCAACCGGTCCGGCACCCGCAAGGAAGAGCTCCTGCTCAAGCGGGAAGATCTGAATCGAGTCTGGATCCTGCGCAAGGTCCTCAATCCCCTCTCGGTCACGGAGTCCATGGAGCTCCTGCTGGACAAGCTGAGCAAGACCCGCGACAACGCCAGCTTCCTCCGCTCCATGTCGGGAGGGTAGGAGACGAAGCGTAGGGGGTGCCCTCTTCGTTTCGAACCGGACCGAACCCCGGGGCAACCGCCCGGGCAGGGTGCTGGAGCAACGGGGTGGCGCCAGGTCGATCCCGGCTGCCGGCGCCTCGTCCGCCGCCTCCCAATTCCGGGGTTGACTGCCGGGCGCCGACTCTGTATCTTCGCAGAAGGCAATTTGGACATGGCGATTTTCAGTTTTTCCCGATACGGCTGGCGCTTCTAGCACAAATCGTTATCGGAGAACTGTCCATCGTCAAAGGGCCAAGATAGAGATCATAAGAAAGGCCGTGGAGAGAGTTCTCCACGGCCTTTCTTTTTTTGGACGAAGTCTCTAGCCCGCAATTCTCACCAGGTCGCTATGCGTATGATGAAAAATAATCTGTTTTTGAGTATTTACGCAGATTTTTCCAATGTTTTTCCGAGACAGACTGCGCTGGGCGCGCGCTCGCTGGTCTTTTCGCCCTCAGCGCGCACATGCTCCCTCAAGCGTAGTCACCACTACGCTCTCGGTCACGAGCACGCGCT
>JAJDTT010000007.1 GCA_022827025.1 Acidobacteriota bacterium | reverse complement strand
ACCGGAGAAAGCCTGCCGAAGCCGGGGCAATCCGGCCGAAATCGCCTCCGGGTCGCTGCACATGAGCAGGATCGCTCCCACGGGGCGCCCCTCCAGGGCCTTGGCCAGATCTTCCAGGCGCTCGCCGTATTGCATGGCGCCCAAGAAATGGTGACTGTCCCCATCTCATGCCGGAAGGAGGGTGCAAAGTGACCAACGAAGCGCGTGAACGCTTCGACAAGATTGTTGAAAACTATGCGACGAGCCAAGTCCATTCCATGAGCCCTACCATCAGGCTTCTTCATCGGCTCGTGAATCTGGAGTCCGGGGCATCCGTATGTGACGTCGCGTGTGGCGCTGGCCACCTGGCGCTGTCCTTTGCCACCTGTGCCGGGAGACTCGTAGGAGTAGACCCCTCACCCAGCATGTTGGACGCCTTCCGGCGATTGGCAGGCGAGCGGGGGACAGAGGTGAAGACTGTCGAGGCGTACGCTGAATCGATTCCCCTGCGGGAAGGCCAGTTCGACCTGGTTGTGTCGCGGCTGGCCCTCCACCATTTCGGCGATGTGTATCGCGCGGTGGCGGAAATGGCTCGGCTTGCGAAGACCGACGGGCGGGTAGCGATTATCGACCTTGAGGGACACGAAAACGCTGACGTCGACGAGTTTAACCACAAACTGGAACGGCTTCACGACCCAACCCACGTTCGGAGCTACACGGCCGCGAAGTGGAGGTCCATATTCGAGAGCAGCGGGCTCAAGGTGGAAGTGTTTCAGGATGGACTATCGGAACGACCTCAGGGGACGACTGTGCGCACGTGGTGCGAGATTGGTTCCTCCGGAACAGAGGCGGAAGCGGAGATCCGAGCCAGTTTGCAGCAGGCCCCGAAGTCATTCCTGGAGGCCTTGAACATCAGACGGAAGGGGGAAGAATTCCTTTTGCCAATCCGGACCGTGTTGATCGTGGGAACCAGGGACGCTTCCTCAAGAATAGGAGTTTGAAATGAGCCATCCCACGTCGACGGCGCAGTGGTCCCTGGTGATTCACCGTGTCTCCCCGACCACGGCGGAGGTCTGGGTCGGCACCTTGTTTCCGAACCTGAAGATGCCGGACAGAGCCCGAGTTCTACTGTTTCAAGACAAGGTCCGATCGGCGGTGGTCCGTATCACGAAGGACCAGTGGCGGCGTCCGTTTGAGGACCTGGACCAACGGTTCTATCGGCTTGTCACGTTTCAGAATTTGGATCCGTGGACGGATTATCAGGTCCGGTTCGATCGACAGGTCAACCCCCTTGCCGCGTTTCCTCAAGAGCTGGAGATCCAGGTGACGGACGCGGAGGTGACTCAGGACGTGCACTGGCAGCCTCTCAAGTTCGGGTCGTTCCGGACGTTGCCATTGAGGGTCCCGGAGAAGGGCCGCTGCTTGTCCGGAAGGGATACTTTCACCATTGGTCTGGGGAGTTGTTTCTACAACCACAAGGACGGCGGGCAGGCGGCGGAGGCGTACAAGAGGCTCTACACGTTGGGAGATCCGGACGAGCGTCCCGACGTCACGTTCCTGACCGGCGATCAAGTCTACCTCGACATCGGGTTTGACTCCTTGTCCCTTATCCCGGACGAGATTTGGGAGCGCGTGGCGGAGGACTACGCCGTGCACTGGCAAGCTCTGGGGAGCATTCTCTCGCGGGGAGGAACCTGGATGCTCCCGGACGATCACGAGTACTGGAACGACTATCCGTTCTATGACTCTCCCATTCCCTTGCTATGGGCGTTGAAGTTGGACCACGTGCGGAAAGCGTGGGAGGGAGCCGCCAAGGACGGAGTGATGCGGGTGCAGCGGTCGCCGATCGTTGAGCAAATCGATCTCCAGGACGTGTCGATCTGCCTTGCGGACTTCAGGAGTTTTAGAAGCGAGGAGGGGATTGCCGTCCTCTTCGAGGAGGTTCTGGAGTGGGGACGGTCCCTGGAGTGTCCCGGGATCTTGTCCATCTGTCAACCTCTCATCGTTAACGAGAACAGTGTGGAGAAGAATCTGCGCAGTTATCGGGAGCAATATGGGGCACTTCTGAGCGCGTTGGCCCACAGCGGCCACGACATTGTTATCCTGAGCGGTGACGTGCACTATGGTCGAATCTCGGAGGTCCCCCTCGGACAGAATGGGGGTCGCCTGATCGAGATTATCTCCTCCCCCTTGTCCAACCTGACGGGACTCAACGGAATCGCCACCGGGACGGCCAAAACGGAGCCCCCGCTGTTCCCGGATTACCAGACGGCTCAGGATCTGGGTTGGTTGGAGATGGAAGTGGACTACCACCGGCCCACGACGTGGTCTTCCGGGAAAAAGTGGCTGGACTGGATCCGGAGCTTCTTTGGACTTCCCCGAATTTTGCGCGAGGCTGGGAAGTACTGCGTCAAGCCGTACGCCTTGGACTGGTTGGGAGGATACCCCGCCGATAGAACGGCGGAGCACTTCATGACCGTCGGTTTGTCCCGCCTGTCCGAGGGGAAGGGAGTGGAGTTGACGGCAAACGCATGGCTGGTGCGGGAGCGGGATGGTTCTCTCCCGGCCCGGAGCTTCAAGGAACCTTACCGGACGGTGCTGAAGTGAAGAAGCTGTACCTGTCGATTCAGGGCGGGTGGTTGACCCGTGTGGGACACCGGGGACGGTTTCTGACGGTGTACCGGTACTGGTACTGGGGAGGAGAGAATACCGAGAGATTCCACAGCCACCCCTGGCGGTTCTCCGTGGGGGTGGTCTTGCGGGGTTGGATCGAGGAGAAATTCCCGGAGATGCCCCCTGTGCTCCGCCGTCCCTTCTCCGTGTCCTTCAACCTAGGAGCCTGCGCGGCAGAAATTGATCTGCTGCGAAAGCGTATAATCGGTCCATATTTCCCCGATTTATCGGCGAATATAACAACTATGCGCCTCTAAATCGTGAAAATCTGGCCTCGATTCTCCACTTTCTCGCTACGATCATTTCTACCGCGCAGACTCCTAGGATGCCTGAAGCCCGCATGAAGAAGCGAAAATAGCCCATCCAGAAAACCGCCGAAATGCGCCTCCCAAAGCGCATCCACCAGCCGAGTAGAAAAGAACCGAGGGAAGAAACTGACCCACCCAGAGATGGTGACTGTCCCGTTCTCCCGAGGTCGGGAGTTGGCGCGACCCTAAGTCAAACGCACCGAGCGAGGGTCGACGAAGAGGTCGCCGGCAGGGTGCGGCTGCTCTACACGTTGTAGGTATCCCTTCTTCTGCAGCGAAACTAGGCGGTTTCCTGCTGCCGTCTTCTCGATTTTGACCTGTTCGGCAAGGCTCACCGCGGTAGCGGTCCCACCGGCTTGCAAGACCAAGCGCAGGGTTTCACGATCCTTCGCGGTGAGTACCCCGGCGGGTTCTGCATCCCTGAGGTCTGCGGAAGAGGAGCACACGAACATGGCAACGTTTCTCGACGCGGCGACATCCCCAATCACGCTTCGGGTGTCCTCATCTTCACTGCAAATAAACAGCGAGAAACTTCCATATCGCCCGGCTTTCACGTCTTCACCGACGGTCACAACCAGATTCCGCAGCACCCCCGGTGTGGGGCGAGCGGCCCCGATATGGAGGACACCGAGCATCGGTCTGTGTTTACGGCCGTGGGGCATGAATCTGTGAACGAGTTGGCCAACGTAAGGATCATCCCAAACAGTGGATCCGGTACCCGCAGGAACGAATTTGATGTCGAATGTAATTGGCCAGGACATGATCATTTCCTCCTTGGGACGGACAGCGTAACAGGCATGAAGGGGATGCGCTAGTAGCCTGCGCCGCCGAAAAAGTGTCCGACCATGATGAAAAATTGGACAGTCGATTTGCTGGATGTAGGCGGAGGTTCGCCCCTATCGGCCGAACCAAAAGTTATTGACGCCGGAAGTTTGACTTTTGGCGATAGAACACACATAATCCCCACTGGGTATCGTGGATATCTTGGAATATGGAGGAAAAAATGAAAGACAAGCAGTTCGAAATCAAAATCGTGGTCAATGGCCAACCAGTCGAGGTCAAGGTCAGTCTGGACGATGAGATTGGGGAGGCCGTGCAAGATGCACTGAAGGCCTCGGGCAATTCTGGACAGCCCGCAGAACGATGGGAACTGCGGGATGAATCCGGCCAACCCCTCGACACCGGCAAGAAGATCGGCGCATTGGGTATAAAGCCGGGCGCCACGCTGTTCCTGAACCTCAAGGCTGGCGTTGGCGGTAGCAGTGTCTGAGCCGCAGTTCGTGGACCCGGCTGTTTCTCGACGGAAATTCGACCGGGAAGTAGCCGAGTTTCGGTCGCAGGCTGACGAATATGGGCGCCGGGGATGGTTTCTCACGGATGCCGAATTTCCCCATGCGTTGGTGATTCTGGCAACCGCAAAAACTCAACCCATCTCGATCCTAACCGGGGTCCGGTTCGACTACACAAACTATGATGCAGCCCCTCCGTCCGTGCGGCTCGTACACCCGCTGACCCGTGAGGCTTACAAGTGGTCGGAGGTGCCAACGCAGTTGCCGAGAAGGACAGAGACGCCGGACGCGGAAAGGGTGGCGCAGGCGTTGGCGCAAGGTGTCTCGCAGGTGCAACTGGCGGCGCAACCGCTCCTGCAAGCCCACGGTGAAGGCGATATTCCGTTTCTGTGCATAGCCGGCGTGCGGGAATATCATGACCATCCTGCCCACAGCGGCGACCACTGGGAATTGCACCGGACGTCCGGCGCGGGGCGCCTAGTCCGGCTTGTCCAGATCATTTCCAAGTACGGCCTGGAGACCATCCACGGGTTTGAGGTGCAGATCGTACCCCAAATCCGATTCCGTATTGGGGTTCCACCAGAATGAATACGTTCGAGTCGATTCGCGAGTTCGTCGTCCCGGGTGAACTATGTGACGCGACGGATCGGCATTTGCGTGCAGCGGGACGTGATGGCAACGAGCGCTTCGTACTTTGGAGCGGCGTGGTCCGTGACGACCGTTTGTTTGTCAGGGCATCCCATTGTCCAGAGCAGATTGCCTATCGCCTTGCTGGCGGGCTTTGCGTTCGCGTCGAGGCGGACGAGCTTCATCGACTGAATCTGTGGCTGTATGAGAAAGCCGAACGGCTTGCCATACAGGTGCACTCACACCCCACGAAAGCCTTTCACTCGGATACCGACGACGCCTACCCCATGGTGACGACGCTTGGGGGCTTGTCGCTCGTGGTGCCCGACTTCGCTCGGTACGGCGTTCGCGGTCCTAGGACTGCGCTATACCGCTTGTCGAGTTCGGGATGGCAGAGGCTTTCACAAACTGACGCCCGGCGCGTCCTGCGCCTGGAAGACTGAGTATGGCGATTCCGGACTATTTTCAACGCAACGCCGTCGCCATTTCTCAAGCCATATCCGGGCTCAACGAACGGCGATTAGCGTCGCGGTTGGCCGATGTTTGCATTGGGGTGACGATCGGGCCGGACGCTGGTGGCAATGAGGGGCGGGCCATGGCTGATCTTCTGGTGCGCCTGCTGGCGCGGCTCTATCCGTCGATCATCATTCGCGAGGAGCGCACAGGCGGCGGGGACGAGATCAAAGCGTTGGCTCGTCGAATCAACCCGTATATCGACCTGTCAGGGCAGGCGACAATAGAGGCGGTCATTGGTGCAGCGCGCCCGCGCTGGAAGTCCACTCGAACCGTGTTCGCGGGATGCAAAGGCTGGACTGCGAAGCTGTCGACAAATGACCCGCAGGGATGCGGGACGAGCAAGAACCCGTTCGGAGCGGGATTGGCGGCGTGTTTGGCGGCGGCCGACATATTCAGACATGTATTCCTGCCTAGGACGGAACCGGTCGGCGAATTCAAGATCGGCGTTCCTCATGCCCGAGAATGGGCTAACGACAATGGGGATGTCGAGGGATACGTTGGAAGCTTGGTTCTGGCCGGTGCTGGCGCTATCGGCAACGCAGCCGCGTGGGCATTGTCCCGCACCGGGGTGGAGGGGTCGATAGAGATCGTCGATCACGAGTCGGTGGACCTAGGAAATTTGCAAAGGTATGTACTGGCGGAACGTGACGACGAGAAGAGGCCAAAGGCCCCTTTCGTCGCCGGGGGATTCAACGGTAAGCTCAGCGCAAGTCCCCACGCATGCACGCTTGCCGAGTTTCTGGAGGAGAAGCGTCACAGGGTCGAGAACCTCCTGCTGGCGCTGGACTCCGCTAAGGATCGTTGTGCTGCACAGGCGTCTTTGCCCCGCCGGATAGCCAACGCATGGACCCAGCCGGGCGACTTGGGTGTTTCCTCGCACGACTTTCTGGAAGGCGCTTGCGTCAACTGCCTGTACCTGCCGGATGGCGAGCAGAAGAACGAGGATCAGATCATCGCGGAATCCTTCGGTGTGCCGGATCGGTTGATGGAGGTTCGGACGCTGCTATACAACCGTGGAGGTGCCCCAAGGGATCTGCTCGCGGCGATTGCCAAGGCACGGGACTTACCGTTTACGAAGCTCTTGCCGTTCGAGGGCCGCCCGTTGCGGGTACTGTACACGGAGGGCTTTTGCGGCGGCGCCGTGATTCCGCTGGATGAGCCTGGAACGCCGGCGAATGACGTCCATGTGCCCTTGGCGCACCAGTCAGCGATGGCTGGCGTGCTGCTGGCCGCCGTCGGTGTACGCATGGGCATGACTGGATTCGCGGACAGTGTCATCACGCAGTATGACGTCCTCAAGCCGCAGAAACGATTTCTGGTGTATCCGGCGGCAAAACATTCCAGAGAAAGGTGCATCTGCCAGGACGCAGATTATCGCGAGGTGTATCGCAGAAAGTACCGATGATTGACGAACGATTTGCAATGAACAAAACAGGGTCGTTGCCGAGTGAGCGGAGGACGAAGATAAGGTGACTGTCCCCTCCTTACGCGTGTCACGCGATCGTAGGTGTGTCCTTCCGCCATCCGCACGCCCTTCGTGTCTGTGCAAGCTCATGGCTCGCCTGCATTCGCATCCAGTGCTCAGCCGAACCCCAGTCGAGAGCCTCCAACGCGAGCGCCATTTTCACCGAAACTCCCGTCTTGCCGTTCAGCAGTCGCGACAGGGTTCCCCGCTCGTATCCCAGGTGCGCCGCCGTCTCGGTCAGGTTCCGTCCGACCTCGTGCATGCTCTCACGGACCAGTTCGCCCAGGTGCGGAGGGTTCAGCATGGGACCCACGCGCTCGCCGCCTGTCCCGTTCATGAACTTTCCTACTTCCGTTCAGTGGTAATCGGCCATATCTGAGGGGAACTGTCCTCAATTTACGAAATTGCTACTTATCGCAACAGGTTACTTCCACAGTCCGTGCTTTCAAAATAGATGTGTTATAAAAGCAGAAAAGGTGGAGGACGT
>JAJDTT010000256.1 GCA_022827025.1 Acidobacteriota bacterium | reverse complement strand
CGGAAGGGAATTACAAATTCCATGTACTCTCACTCCCCCATGCTCTTTACGAGGACATGGTCCGGGTTCCGACCCCGGGACCTCTCGAAATTGTCCTGACGGAATTGGAAAATCTCGTCCGGCTTTCGGGCCGCGTTTCGGATGAGGAGGGAGTTCCTCTCTCCGGCGCGCACGTCAACTTGAGCATCAGTACGAAGTCCGAGGCACTTGGATTCGCTGACGCCACCACTGGCTCCGACGGCTTCTTCGAATTCGTTTCCCCTCCGGGCATCGCCGGGCTGGAGATCAAATTCAAGGAGCACGAGACATACCGGAAAACGCACGAGATGACTCAGGACACCGAAATCTTTCCGGTCCTGAAGAAATACGAGAAGTACCGGAGCTTCACGGTGAAGGTCTACGACAGCAAGGGACGGATCGTCGAAGATCCCTTCGTCATCGGGACCGCCCTGGAGAGCGGTAAGGGCGTCGTCTCCCCGGTCGCCGGCAACATCGCCAGATCGAAGCAGCCACAGACCTACCAGGCCGCCGAGTATCCCTTTCGCATCTATGCCACGGCCCTTCACGTGGGGCTTGGCATCACGGAAGCCAAGGTGATCCGCTCTTACCAGGCCAACATCGATCTCCGGGTCAGGAGCGGGGGACGGATCGAGGGGAACGTCGCCGATTCGGACGGGAATCCGGTGCGGGATTTCACCATCGTCTTGAGAAAGGACGGTTTCGACCTGGGGATCTTCAGGAGCTTTTCCCAGGAGGGACGTTTCAACCTGGAAGGAATCCCGCCGGGCCTCTATTCCTTGAGTTTCCACTCGCGCCCGGTGCCGGGTCCGACCCGGGAGTTGGGAAGGATCCAACCGGAACTGGCCACGGTTCGGCCGAAATTGGTCATGATTCAAAATAACCGGACCAGTTTTCTGGACGTCGTGCTCCGGCCGCAGGGATGGGTCAAGACCGCCGGCCAAAGGGGCGGACGGCTGGAATCGGACCCTGAACTGCGGACGGAAAATTGATGCGAAGCGTCCTATTCCGTATCGTCCATATCGATTCAGACCATTGACGTTCCGTGTTCCAGGAGGTGACCCGTGTCCAGTTCTCGGATTGACGGCGGCCAGACGCGCCGCGGTTTCCTTCAACGATCCGCCCAGGCCCTGGGGACCGCCGCCGCGGCCCACCTCGCCGGAGCCGAGGCGCGAAGCGCCGGTACCTCAAGTCAAACCAGGAAAGACGGCAAACCCATGATCATCGATGCGCATGGACACATCAGCCAAGTGGAGATTCAGGACCTGGAGGGTGAGTACAGGAAGAACTGGAAGTACGGGATGGGTCACCGGGACAACCTCTACCTGATGGATACCATCGGCATCGAAATGCAGGTGCTCCAATGCGCCTTCTACCTGCACCGGTACCATCGCCGCGTCATGAAGGAGCATCCGGGCCGCTTCGTCGCCATCAGCAAGATCGACGAACGGCTGCTGCCCGGTGACCGCGGGCTGAAACTGATCCAGCAACACATCGAGGAATGGGGGTTCAAGGGCTGGTACTACGACTGCTGGCCCCCGGAGCAGCGGGTGGAAATGGGGATGGACCCCAAGGAGTGGGGCACTCCCGATCCCTTCCACCACTTCGACCATCCCCGTTACGACCCCCAATGGGAACTGGTCCAGTCACTGGGCGTCCCCGCCTGCGTCACCTCTTATTCGTACAACTTCGAGACCCTGGGGCCCGGCCTACTGAACGTGCTCAAGCGGTTCCCGGATCTGAAGGTGGTCGTCATCCACGGCTACTGGCCGCCAAGCTGCGTCCAGGACGACGGCTCCGTCCGAATTCCGGACGCGGTGGTCGAGTTGGTCAAAAACTACAACGTGGTCATGGAGATCCTCCCCGGACTCCAGCACCGGCCCGACCTGTACGGTCCCGGGGACACGGTCCTCAAGGCGTTTTACGACACCTTCGGCCCGTCCAAGCTCATGTGGGGCTCCGAGTACACCCACGTGAACCTGCCGACCGTCGAGCAGTACCGGCGCCAGTTCGATTACGTCAAGGAGCGGTGCCCGTACATGAGCGAAAGCGACATCGCCCAGATCCGGGGCGGGACCGCCATGGAGACTTATGAAATCCGAACCTGATATCGAGGGTGGCGTCATGAAACATCCCGTGCCGAGCAAGCGATCGATCATCGAGCAACGCCTCCGGAACGCGCGCGGAGTTGCGGACAGCGGTCTCAGCACGGATGACGTGATGCGGCTCACACGCGGCGAGGAAGTGAGCGTTCCTGGCCGATTCCGGAACGACTTGCCTGACGTGAAACTGGTGTCGCCGCGGGACCCCGCGGGCGACGGGGGTAAAGATTGAACCAGGATCGGACGACCCCGGGAGCGGATGCCTTACCGGAACAGCACCACGACCTCTTCCAGGATCGGCGATACGACTCCCGTGGGCGCCGGATGGAGAGTCGCCCGGTATTGAATCACCGCATGTGACGGGTCCGTATCCGGGATTGCGCCGGGATGCTCGAAGAAAGTCGCCGGACCGCCGGGTCCCCGCCACGCAGCGCCGTCCAATTGTCCTTCCGACTCGGCCGTCCTGATCTGGAAACGCACACGGCTGCCCAGGGGCGTCTGGGCCTTCCAGGTGAGGCTGGCCGGACGGCCCTCGGTGAACGAGTGTATCGACGAAACGTAGTCGAACTCGAAACGCCGGTCGTAGATGTTGCCCAGATCCACACCCGAGTCGTTATGGGGTCCGCGGACCGGGATCTCCAGCTTGCGGTCCGCCCGGAAGCCGTCGCCCCCTCCCCAATAGAGGAAGGAGTTGGTGTGGTGGTCGCCGAAGGAGCCGATCCGGTTGACGTCACCCTCGGAACGATGGCAGACGAAGAGGATGTCGGCATATCCGTCCTGGTTGAAATCCGCCACCATGCTTCCGGCCCCGGAGTTGGTGGGCAGCTTGAACATCCGCTTCGGGTCGAACCCGGCGGGTCCGCCCAGATACACCCTTGAGAGTGTCGCCCGGCTCGATCCGGTGTTGTAATTGGGGCACACCAGGTCCAGCCATCCGTCCTGGTTCACGTCCGCCACCGTGATCAAGTTGGTCCCCTCGATCTCGAATTCGGTGCGCCGGGCGGCCGAGTATTCTCCCTTCCCCGCGCCCCAATAGACGAACCCGGTGGTCAACCGGGCGCCCGCTTCGATGGCGCGGCTCAGGACCAGGTCCAGCACTCCGTCCCGATTCAGGTCGGCGACCTCCACGCCCCGGAGGCCGGCCGACCCGGGAACGATCCCACGACGCGACGAGGAGTAGCCGCGGCCTCCGTCGCCCCAATAGATGGGCACTCCCTCCGCGTTGGCCGAGAAGATGAGGTCCAGGTGCCCGTCCCGGTTCAGGTCGGCAATGGCGGGGATGCCGGTGGGTCCGTTGTCCAACTCCAGCCGCTCGGTGACCACGAACCCTTCGCCGCCGCCCCAGTAGACGAACGCTCCCGTTTCCGCCAACTCCTCGCTGGGGACGTTGGACAGAACCACGTCCAGCCATCCGTCCCGGTCCAGGTCGGCGATGCTCACGCCGGCGCTGCCGCGCCCCATCAGCGCGGATCGCTTGTCGGCCTGGAACCCTTTCGGATCACCCCAGAAAATGTGGCTCTCCTGGCGCCATCGGACCGTCTCTCCGAAGTTGGAGACCACCAGATCGGTCCAGCCGTCGTCATTGAGGTCCGCCGAACCCCATTCGTAGGGGTCCACGGCGGGCAGGGAGATTCGCCGCTCGGTGCTGTACTGCCCGCGCGCATCTCCCCAGTAGACGAAAATGGGGCTGTTTCCGCCCCGGCTGCGCGCCACCGTGTTGTTGAAGAGGACGTCGAGATGGCCGTCGCCGTCGAAGTCGGTCACCAGGTTGCCCACCGCTCCCGTGGTGAAGAGGGAGGTGCGCCGGGTGGGGGCGAATCCCTCTTCCGAGTTCCACTGGATATAGGAGGGAACCTCGAACGAAAAGTGTTCCTTGTAGTTGGAGATGACCAGGTCCACGTGCCCGTCCCGATTCAGATCGGAGGCCGAGACGCCCCAGGCCCCCACCGTCTCGAATTCCTGGCGCCGCTCTTCGGAGAAGCCCTCGGCGGAACCCCAGTAGAGATAGGAGTGGGTGAGTGGGTTTCCATGGGACTGGTGATTGGTGAAGAAGAGGTCCAGGTGGCCGTCCCCGTTGAAATCGGCAACCGCCGTATCGCGGGCGTCGCTGGTGGGAAGCTCCAGCCGCCTCTCGGCCGAGAAGCCCTCCTCGCCGTTGAGATAGACGAAAGAGGCCGGCCCCTTCCCGTTGGCGATCACCAGATCGGTGAGGCCGTCGCCGTTCACGTCGGCCGGTTCCACGGCAAAGGCCTGGTGGGTCGGAAGGTCCACCTTGCGCTGCGGACTGAAACCCTTCTCTCCGCCCCACAGGACATAGGAGTCGATGTCCTGGTTCCCCTTGTCTTCCTGGTTGGCCAGGATGAGATCGGGCCATCCATCCTGGTTCAGATCGGCGACGGCGGCGTCCGAGGCCCCCAGCGCCGGGACGTCCACGTAGCGTTCCCGGTCCGGTCCCTGCGTCGAACCCCAGAAGACGCGGGACGGTGAATCGTAACCCCCGCCCCGAAATCCGACGCGGTACTCCCAGAATCCGGCGGACAGCGCCAGGACCACGTCAGGGTGTCCGTCCCGGTTCAGATCGGCGACGGCGGCTCCCTGGGCCGCCCGCGACGGAAGGGAGATCTTCCTGGAAAAGGGGTGGAAACCCCACGCCGAGTCGTCGCGGCGGTTTTTCAACTCTTCGATCCCGCCGAAGTAGACGAACGAGTCCATGCCGTCCCAAGTGCCGTTGGTATAGTTGGGAAAGACCACGTCCATCCGCCCGTCGCCGTTCAGATCGCCGGAGGCCGCCCACTGGGCGCCGTCGTTGGGGATGAAGGAGCGCCGGGACACGTCGAAGTCTCTGCCGTTTCCCCAATAGATGGCCGCGTCCATCTTCTCCTTGTGGGGATGCGTGTTGGAGAAGACCAGGTCGATGAACCCGTCCTGGTTGAGGTCCCACCGATTCACCAACTGGATGCGTCCCCGCCGGGAAACGTAGGTGTTGGCGCCGGAGTCCCCGAAGCGGCCGTCGGCGAAATCCTCGAAGCCGGATTCCTTCCAGATCCTCGGCTCGGTCTGGCCCCGGACCGAAACGGCGCAAGACAGAAACAGCAAGGTCAGCCCCAGATTCCAGCGCATATCAGACCTCCAGGAATTCAGTGGCCGGCCTGTTCGAGGTACTTCCGGGCGAACTCCAGCAACTTCCGGGACCGCAGGCCGACCTTCCGGGCCTCTTCCTCCGCCTTGGCCAGGCTCCAGCCATGGTTGACCACCCGGTGAATAATCCAGAACGCGCCGACCCGGTTGGCGCTGGCGCAGTGGATGAAGAGAGGCCGGTTCGACTCGTCCGAGACGATCCGCAGAAACTCGTCTCCCAGCTTCGGAGTCAGGCGACCCGAGTCCACCGGCAGATGGAAATACTTGAGACCCAGCGCCTGCACGGCAGCTCCCTCTTTCGCCACGCCGGGATCCTCGGCGGTGGTCCGCAGGTTCAAGACCGATTGGACCCCTTTCCGCTTCAGCCGGATCAGATCCTGGTGGCTCGGTTGTCCGGCGGTGCAGAAATCCTGGTTGACCCAGAGAAAGTTCCGGGCCGAAATCGGCGCCTCGGAATCCTGAGCCAAAATCGTTCCAGGCAAAATGAACACCCCGATCAGAGCGGCCGGAAAGATGAATCTCATCGCCCGAGTATACCGGAGCTTGTGCGCAAAGTCGGACTGGGAAAATCCTGGAATCATCCACAGGCGGGGGCTGATAGAATGTCTCTTCTGAATTCCGTTATCGGACTTGAGGTCCTATCCGTGGCCGCCATGCGATTTCGCCAGCTATCCTGGGCCGTCGGCATCTTGGCGCTCACCGTGGCGCCGGTCGACGCCCAGCAGGAGCTGGTCCCCTCTTTCCGGGCCCAATCCGAGGTCGTCCTGGTCGACTTGGTGGCCACCGACAAGCGGGGGCAATTCGTCCACGACCTGAAGCCCGAGGAGATCCAGGTCTTCGAGGACGGCAAGCTCCAGCGGCTGACCTTCTTCGACCTGCGCCGGCGCGCCGGGTCCGAGGAACAACTGGTTTCGGACGTCAGAAGGGACGCCGTTCCCGCACCCGCCGTCGCATCCAGGACCCTCCCCACGACGCCGCAGGACAGGGGCTATTTCGTTTTCCTGTTCGACCTGCAGGCCATGTCCTTTCACGGGCTGGAACGGGCCAAGGAATCCATTCGACGGTTCGCCCGCGCCGAACTGGCGCCCACCGACCGGGTGATGGTGGCCAGCATCCGGCCGCAGTTTCGAGTCGAACTGCCTTTCACCAGCGACTTTTCCCGATTGGACGACGCCCTCGACCAATTGGTCGCCAGGGATTTCGAAGAGGCCAGCATCGCCAGGTTCATCGAGTCTCTGGACCATGCCTTCGCCCGGATGGAGGCGGGAGCCCTGGACACCTTCGATCCCGGCCAGGCCGGAGCCGGGGAGCAGAGACTCGATCCGAACCTGGACGGAGCCATCTCTCAGGCGGCGGACGAAGGCCGCGCGCTCATGGTGAAGGTCGAACTGCAAGTGGACTTCACCTGCGCGGCCATCAGCGCACTCTCCCGGCATCTGGGCTCCCTTCCCGGACGAAAGCAATTGATCTACTTCTCCAAGGGCTATCCTCTCGACGCCAAGCGGACCGTCACCCACCTGATCTCCCAACGGGCCGTCACCTATTCCCCGGGGCAGGTCACCCTGATCCATCTGGCGGCCAACAACTACATGGCGGGCGCCTCCCAACACTCCCATCTGCTCAACCGGCTTCAGTTGGCCGTCCGGCAGGCCAATCGAGCCCAGGTCTCGGTGTACAGCATCGATCCCCGAGGCCTGATGGTCCCGGCGATCGCCAATCCTGAAACCAGAGGTTCGGGCAATTACCTCTACCCGACCTACTCCACCGAGGACATCACGGCCCCGCAGCAGTTTCTGGCCTCCCTCTCCATGGAGACCGGAGGGCTCTGGTTCTCCGACGACAACGACCTGGAACGTCCGATCCGCAGTGCCTACCGGGACGGCAGCCGGTACTACCTCATGGGATATGTCCCGTCCTCCATCCGGAAAAAGGGCAAGTTCCACAAGATCAAGGTGAAGGTCAAAAGAAAAGGCATCCGGTTGCGGTACCGGGAAGGATACGTCGAAGAGGACCCGCGGGAAGCCGAAACCGTCGACCTGGCCAACGCCTTCAAGTTCCCCGACCTGTTCCGGGACTTTCCCGTCGACACCCAGGTCCTGAACCGGAAGGGTCACGTGCAGGTCCAGGCCCGGATTCCCACCGACGCCTTCATCTTCAGAGCCCAGGACGGACAGAACCGGTGCGTCATCGAGATGTTCGGGGCACTCTTCGACGACGGCGGGAAATGGGTCGGGGAGAACTTCTACTTCGTCGAGAAATTCGACCTGGACTTCAACCAGCAGGATCTGGCCAGGTTCCTCCGCTACAAGCACTTCGTCCCCATGGCAGCGGGGACCGCACCGGACGGGCCCCACGACCTGGTGGTGGTGGTCCGCCAGAGTCTCACCGGAAGGATGGCGACGTCGACCCATCGGATCGTGCCGAACTGAGGGGAAGCTCACAGGATCGGTCGAGTCCACTCGAGGCGAAGACGATGGACCAGCCCAATCTCGTCTACATCACCGCCGACCAACTCAAGGCCTCGGCGGCGCCCATACTGGGGAACTCGCTGATCTCCTGCCCCTTCATGGAAGGCCTGGCTGCGGAAGGAATCACTTTTCCCGAGACCTATGCCGCCAGCACCATCTGCACCCCGAGCCGCGCCTCCGTCTTCACCGGGGTTCACCCGCTGGTCCACCAGGTCACCTGCTGGCAGAACAAGGCCCCTCTGAACCTGCCGCAGATGTCGGAACTCTTCGCCTCAGCCCGCTACTACACGGCGGTGTCGGGTCATTTCGAGCAAGGGCGCAACCTGAGCCGCGGCTGGCACGAGCAGGTGGACCTGCGCGAGCCGGGTCCGCTGGCCCGCGCTATGGAGACCAAGTACTCCCATGGCCGAAAGGACGTGGGCTGGTCCAGCGGGGCCATCGATTGCGCTCCCGGGGAGGGTCATTCGGCGCTGCTGGCGGACCGGTCGATCCGCATGATCGACACGGCGCGGCGGTCCCGGATGCCCTTCTTTCTCCACTTCTCCTTCAACGACCCTCATCCCTCCTATTACGTGCCTCCTCCCTACGATTCCCTGGTGGACCCCGACCAGGTCGTTCTCCCGGTGATGGACCACGACGGCGCCAGGCCCGCCTGGCAACACCAGGCCCTCAGGGAAGTCCGGACCGATGAGGCTTCCCAACGGGATCTCAAGAAGGTGGTGGCCGTCTACAACGGCATGATCCGCTACGTGGACGACCAGATGAATCGAGTCTTCCAGGCCCTGGCCGAACGGGACCTGCTGGAGAACACCTGGGTGGTCTTCGCCTCCGACCACGGCGATTTCATGGGCGAGAAGGGACTCTTCGAGAAGTGCGAGGTCCCCTACGAGTGCCTGACCCACGTCCCGCTGGTGATCCGGCCGCCCACGAATCGGACGGCCCGCCGGGGAATCCGGATCCCCGGCCTCGTGGACCTGGTGGATCTGTTTCCCACCTTCCTCTCCCTGGCCGGCATCCCGGTTCCCGATTACGCTCAGGGCCGGGACCTGATGGACTGGGTGGTCCGGGGAGCGGAGCGGCCGTTGCGAGATGCCGTCTATTCCCAGGTGGGCGACTACCATGGACACCTCAAGTCCACCTTCCCCACCGGAACCTTCAATTCTGGGCGGCGGAACGCCCTGGTTCGCGCCGGACGGAGCCGGGAGTTCTCCTACATCCGGGATCCCCAATACGGCGATGAGGCCTACGACCTCACCCGTGACCCCGGCGAGCTGGACAACCTCCTGCAGCGGGGATCAGTCCCGGCTGCCGTGAATCAACTCAGGGATGACCTGGACCGTTGGGAGGAAGCCTGCCTCGACTTGCGGAGGCAGTTGAACGTCATTCCCGGAGACCGGGGGTTTGAGCCGGGCTGGGAGTGACCGATATGACCGTAGGGGCACCCCTTGTGGGTGCCCTGCGGGGTCGCATCGTTCCCC
>JAJDTT010000275.1 GCA_022827025.1 Acidobacteriota bacterium | reverse complement strand
GTGGCGGGGACCGGCTCGCCGCGGGGTAAACGGTGTCGTGAGAGCGGGGTGGTTTTTCGGTGTGGCCCGCTTGGGTCGCCCCGCTCCCTACCCGGGCAACCCCGAAAACCCTGACATTTTCGATGGCCATTGATAAATTTGTCATAGAGCCCTGCTACAGTACTTCGCGAACGTAGCTCGTTCGATTCCACCATGTGGAGAAGAAAGTTCCGAAAACCCTTTATCTCTTCCCCGGAATCCAGTCTTCCGGTCCCGGTCTTGTCCGATCCTGCCGGCGAACCTGTAGAACATGCCCTCATCGGGGAAGCCCTCGTCTTCAAGGGGGAGGTGAGCGGCGCTCAGGACCTGACGGTCAACGGCCGGTTCGAAGGCACGGTGTCGCTTTCCGGGCACACCGTCACGGTGGGCCGCAACGGTCGGGTCCAGGGCGATATCCGGGCCCGGGTAATTCGGATCGAGGGTCATGTCGAAGGCAACCTTCAAGGAGAAGAAGTCGTCTTTCTGGGGCCCACCGGTGTGGTCCACGGCGACCTCACCACGGTCCGGGTCAGCATGGAAGAAGGGTGCGAGTTCAGTGGCCGCGTCCAAGTCGCTGCCACACAACATCCGGCGCACGAACCCTCGCTACCCCTGACCGTCCGAACGGGGCACAGGACGAATGGCCCCGAACAATCGAGACCTTCGCCGGCACCACCGGATCCCGCCATGCTTTTCCGACGACAGCGCCCTCAATAGAGCCGGAGTCGCCCGTCTCTCTTCCCGGCCCGCTCCCGATAGTACACGGTCGCCATTAGGACGGGAGCGACCCCCCTTTTCGGTGCCCGAATCGGGCGCGGGGGTGCTGCGCAACTTACATTTGCGCAGCACCCCCTGGGAGGGTCGCTCCCATCCTGATCATCCCCTGCGGGAAGGCCGGAAATGACACCCGTGACGGGCAAGATGGGACGCATGAGTGTCCCTGACATCCACGAGGAACGGCTGGAGACCCTCAGGAAGCAGGCGCTGGAGAGGCTCCGCGTCCGCCGCGCTTACCGCTGTCCGCGCTGCGGGCATCGGAGCTTCCAGAAAGACTGTTCCCGCTGCGGTGAAGCCTGCGTGGCTGCGTCTCGGCCACCCTCATGAGCTTCGAGCGAACCGGTGCCGGCTACCGGGTTTGTTATTCACGCCACGGGGGCAGTCAAGACACGCGTCGTCTAGGAGACGATGCGGCCCGATTCGGCCAGGACCGCAGGAAACGGGATCTCTCTTCCGTCGGAGCGTCCCCCGACCGAGGCGACGAACAGAAACGACAGGAAAGAAAACAGGGGGCCACACTCAGCCGGAGTCAACAGTTGACCCCGAACCCCTTCATCGTGCTGGTCCTCTCTTTGATCACAGGCGAGACAATCACTCGAAAAACCCGAAGTCTTCGGTGTTGCGGAAAGGGAATTGCTGGGCTCCCAGTGAGTTTTCGATTCCAAAGTACCGGCGTAGCGCCTTGTGAACATGCTTCGGGTAGATGATGGTCCCGTTGGAGTCGTCCCGCTGCAGCGTTTCCGGATGGATCTTGTGGGCGAAGTGCAGGGCGTCGGTCTCGCCGACCACCCGGTTGGTCCACGATTGGTTCTTTTCCATCACGATAAAGCTGCCAATGGGCCAGTGGTCCTTTCCGTCATCCACGTTGTAGTGGTTGGTGCGGCCGAAATCCGATCCCATGACCACGACCAAACGGTCGGCCACGTCATGGGTCTCCGCCAGCTCCCACAGATAGTTCACGGAATCCGTCAGTTTTCCCAACAGCGAAGTGAACTGCGTGTCGTGGTCCGAGTGGGTATCGAAACCAATTTTGACCATATCGGCACTGACGGCAACTCTCGCCTTGAACGCAATGATCGTGAGCTGGGCTTGACGCCGCAAATCGCCATCGTAGTTGTTGAACGCGCCTTGGAACTCTCCCGTTTGATCCAACTCATCGTCCGGTGGAATGAGGGAAGCAAAATGCTTCAGTCCCTCGGTTGTGTCCGACGACAGCGCCTTTGCATAAAGCTCACGGTTGCGGGCCGCTCTGGGCAAGAGCTGGGACACCTCGTTCAGCCGAGCGATATTCGCTGTCCGAAATCTCTTGAACCTTTCCCAGTCTGCCAAGTCAAGATACCGGGAGTTACCCCACCGAGTGAGATTCGGGGTCGCGATATTTCGAACCAGATGCGGGCTTTTCATAAGTGTGAAGGTGGTCAGACCGGCCGTGTACGAGAAACCCCCGAATCTGAGATAGGCAAGCGGCAACTCCGGTCCGTGATGGGCCGCCAGCAATGCAGTCATGCTGGGGTACCCTTCCGAGACCCGGCCACTCCAGTTATGGGCGACCCCCACGGTGTGTGAATTCGTCTGCGCGTCAACGCCGTTGATGACCAGCATCCGCTCGTAGTATTTCTCGAAGAATGGCGCGTTGTTCGCGAAATCCGCGTAAAAGAGATTGCCCGCCTGCTGGATCTCTCCCACTTCGGCCCAATGGTTGATGACCTTTTCGCCGGGTGTGTTCGCCTTAGGATCGCAAAAACTCGTTGGGTCCCAACCTCCTTCCGCCTGAACGAAGACGAACAGCTTGCCGTCGTAGTTGGAGGCATTCGCCAGTGGCAGATGGAATCCCGACATTGCACCGACCGCCGGGGCCAACAGACTTCTGACAAAGGTCCGCCGTTTCACTTCAGTTCCTAGAGAAAGAGGTACCGGTAATCCGTCAACAGATACGCAAGCACTACGACCCACGTCCGGACAATAGGATCTTCCCGGCCTCGGTCCCGCCAGTCAGCATCGTCCAATATTTCGCGTGCACGTTCCCTATCGTATTCCAAATCGCCGTCCTCGTTGTATTGCAGAACATCGTCAGCGATTCCTTCGAAATACCAATCGTCTCTAACGTCACAGGAAATGAATTCGTCCCGCCACTCCCTTGTGTTGCGTTTGTGTTCCCACGTCTCCACGAACAGTCGGAACGCAGCCTCCACATCGGGGGAATCGGCCGATACGGTCTCTCCGAGGAGGTTTCCGTACAGTTCGACCAGCTTTTCACGAATTTTTTTGGCGCCGCGCTCTGAAATCGGCGACACATTCTGGTCGATCCCACCAAATAGACGCCGGTTCTCATCCGGCCAAAGCAAGAACTCGCGTTGAACAATGGCACAACTGGATTCGAGGGCATGGCTCTGGGCGACCGCCGCCATCGTCGCCGTCATGTCGCCCGCCCGTTCCGTGACCGCTTCCGAGTCGATTCCACCGTAAAGCAAACGGTAGTCTTCAGAACGGGTCAACAAGTCAACAGAGTCGCCAAAATTGCCATCATCGAGGTCCCAGTACGTTGTAGCCTTTCGGCCCCAACTGTATCCGGTGATGGCTTGAGTCTTCCAAGCTAACTCCTCCGGCGTGAGCATCCGCTCGGCTCCGGCGGTCCGCAACGCCACCGACCGCACCGGATCGTCGTCAGAGACCGATTCCGCTCGAAACCAGGGCGAGAGCACGATCTCCACGAGGAGATCTTTCAGGTTATAAGGGTCTCCGCCCACGATACCTGACCGGAACGCTTCGGCGAGTCGCTCGACCTCGGTGGTTTGCGCATTGGAAGTCAGCAGCATCCCTTCGTAGCCGGTGTCGCTCTCGTCCTCCGGTGGCGTGGCGATCTCAATACCCATGATTGCCGGCCACCAGAACTTCACTGTAGCCTCGGCAAACCGATCATCGGCCACGATCTGCTCGGCCAACCACTGCACACTGTTTTCCGCGTCCGGTGCGATCAATCCGTTGAAACCGGGTTCGCGCATGTCGCGATACCAACTATCGCCGGGCCGATAGGGTGTGTACCCGCCATCCGGTGGTTCCTTGTAGAATTCGTCCAGCGAGTCCTGTCCTCCCCTTTCATCCCGGTAGAACCCCTCTTCCCCGTAGTTCTGAAAAGCACCGGCAACGGGATCCAGAATGCGATGGCAGACCGTACATGCGGAGTTGTTCATCGTGGGGTTATTGGTATCGGCGAGTGCGACGGGGTCGGTTGTCCGAGAAGCCGATTTCTCGATATCGAGGCCCAGGAAGTGGTAGTAGGTCCAACGCGCCCGGGCTCGGTTGCGATTGGTCGGAGTCGTGGGGTAGCGCGACAGGAACACGGTCGTATTGAGAATTCCGGCGTGAGGGTAATCCGTGCTCAGATTCCCGGGATCGATAACACGGAGCCCGAGATCGTTATTGATTTCAAAAACTTTCGATCCATCGTCCCGGTAATAACTGGCGATCTCCGAAGGCCGGAACTCCTGCCGGTCTTCGGTATCCTCGAATTGTGTCGATGCGCCGTACCCTTCCGATGCCATCGGATTCGCCATGATATAGTCGGCGGTCAGAACCTCCGTATACGGGAGATCGTTCTCCACGACATGCGCGACCAATTCGAGTGGAGCGCGTATGAAGCCGTACTGGACTGACTTCCACCATCGCAACCATTCCGGATCGCGCCACTCATCGCTGACGCCTCTATCGCGTAACGCCTTGATCCTCGTCCAACTCAGATTGGACAAATCGACGAATTTCGAGCCATTGCCAAAAATCAAAGTCCTACGAAGGTAATAATCCGTAAGCAACCGGTCGTTGCTCGCCCGAATCAAGAAATCGTGAAATCCTGGCCCCGTCATCAGATTCCGGATCGCCGTCCGCAGGTCCTCCTCGGTGCCGTTCTCAACGGCCTCGCGTTCCTCCCGGGTCGGGATCCCTCCGCCGAAGATCAATGCGGCCCGCCACAACGTCTTCCCCGGCGCCGCCATCGTGACCGTGTCGAACAATGTGTCTGGGGACAGACCGGGACCGGAATCGTCACCGTAGCCCAGCAGGCCCAGGAAGGTTTCCATGTTGGCGAAGTCGTCGGATCCGGCCGGCACCTGAGTCCCTCCGCCGTGGCCCACGCCTTGGATCTTGTTCAGGATCAGATTGGCGCCGCCTTCAACGTCGGCCAGGAAATTCTCGAAGACCGCCAAGTTGAGAGTCCCATGGTCGGAGTTTGAAGACGGGTGGAGAATCAGGCGTGTGTGTCCGGACACTCCACCCTCCACATGGCAATTGACGCATTTCGCCTGCACGACGGGCGCGGAAATGTGGTTCAGAAAAAAGTCCAGGGCCGATTCCGGATCCGACTCTGTTTCATCTGCTGTAATGGAATACCTCCTGGCTTCGGACTTGAAATAGGCACCGCGCATGTCCAGCGCGATCGGCGGCCCCGGTCGGCCATCGCTCAGTACGGGACACATGGGGGTCGTTCCGGCGCGATCCGGCGTGGACGCGTACATGGTGTTTTCCATGCGCCGATGCGCCCGGCTACGCTGCTGTTCGTAGGCCCAGTGCTTGGCCCAGGTCCGGTTTCCCGCCGGAGCGGAAGACGACATCGGTCCGGACCGCTGGAACCCCATGCCGATGCCGATCGTCGCCAGAATCAGCGACGCATAGGTCGCCTGTTTAACAACGTTCACGGGGATCCAGTTGACGTTCGATACCGAATGTTGGGAGGGTTCGTCCGAATCCGCCGTCCCGGCCGGACCAACGGCAAGGGTTCCCTACTGCACTCAACTGAAGAGGGATCGCTTTGTCCACGTTGACGATTCCCGAAGAATTGTCTTGGACGACGCATTTCAATGAATGATCTTCACGGTACTGGATGAGCCAATTCCCTTACAGAGTATCGTTAAGAAGGGGGGAATGTATATGTGAGAAATGATTCCAGTCTGACAAATTCCCGTTGGCAGCCTTTGTGACTGCCCAGTTCGTTCACCGTCAATCACGAACTGGAAGGAGAGACCCTCCGCCGCTGGTTTCAGCCATTCCGTGGGACTGGACTGGTTGGATCCGCGTCGGAACCACACGGGGACGCGGCCGCTACGACACCGCCAAGCAGTACGGCAAGCCCACCACGGATGTCTGGCTCCGACCGCTTGCCAAGCACTGGAAACGCATCCTCAACCGTTAAGCCACACCCCCCAACGATCCGATGACACGATGTTCGCCACGGCGTGCCCGAACGGTTACGTCCACGGACCTCCAATAAGGTCGAATGGAATCCCGTTTAGACCGAAGTTCCGGAAGAAATTCCCCTTAAAATCGATCTAAGTGGTTGATTTCATTACAGAAACGGCTTTGTGACTGCGCATATGTGTTCCCATGTATATAATTACCTATGTTCTTGTATTTAGAATCTATATGTCATATAATCATTCCCATGTACGTCGACATCGTCCCCAATCGAAATTCCCGCCCTGCCATCCTCCTGCGCGAAGGCTGGCGCGAGGGCAAACGCGTCCGAAAACGCACCATCGCCAACATCTCCAGTTGGCCTCGGGACCAGGTCGAGCGTCTCCGCCTCGTCCTCAAGAACGTCCCGCTCGTTCATCCCGATGAGCTCTTCGTCATCGAACGCTCCCTCCCCCACGGTCACGTCGAGACCATCCTCAAGACCATTCGCCGCCTCAAGCTTCCGGCTCTCATCCATCCCCGGCCCTCCCGTCAGCGCGACCT
>JAJDTT010000227.1 GCA_022827025.1 Acidobacteriota bacterium | reverse complement strand
CTGCGAAAGCGTAGAATCGGTCCATATTTCCCCGATTTCTCGGCGAATAGAACAACTATGCACCTCCAAATCGTGAAAATCTGGCCTCGATTCTCCACTTTCTCGCTACGATCATTTCTGCCGCGCAGACTCCTATGTCCGATCTGCGTCCGGCCACAGTGGACGACGCCCTGGAAAAGCTGACGATCGCGATCCTCCGGCCCATGATGAAGGTGCTGTCGGCACCCGAGCCGGAGCCGTTGCGAAAAGCGGCCCTTGTGGAGGCCGTCCGACTCCGACTGACTGAAAAGGTGTTTCGGTCTCTGTGGGAGCGCTTGGACGACATTCAACAACTCGCGGTGTCGGAGACGCTCTACAGCCTGGAGCATCGACTCGACCATAGACGTTTTTACGCCAAGTACGATGCGCTGCCGGAGGGCATCGACTGGTCCAGGTCCGGAAATGCCCCGCTGTTGCACTTCTTTCTCTATCCGCCGTTCAGTTATCGGGACCTGCCGACCGTCATTCCCAAAGACCTCGAGCAACAACTCCTGAAGTTCGTGCCCCGGCCGCCGGAACCGGCCCTCACTCCGGTGAATGAGGTTCCGAAATTCATCGCTCGGCTCCGGCCGGACGAGGTCGGGGAGGGCCGGGCGCCAAGCTTCTTTCGCGACACCCTGACTCGGCGCGACCTGGAACAGGCCGCGGTCCACGACCTGCTCACGGTGCTGCGCCTGATTGATGGGGGCAGGATCACCGCCAGTGCCAAAACTCGGCGTCCGTCGGCAGTTGCCGTCCGACGCATCGCCGGGACGCTGCACGGCGGCGACTTCTTCGACCCCACCCGGAAAAAGAATCACGCGGGTCAGATGGTCGGTCCCGTCCGGGCCTTCGCCTGGCCCTGGTTGGTTCAAGCCGCCAAGCTTGTGCAACTGAACGGATCCAAGCTGGCATTGACCAGGACCGGGCGCACAGCCTTCACGGCTCCGCCCGAGGAGACGTTGCGGCACATCTGGGAGCGGTGGCTGAATAGCACGCTGTTGGACGAGTTCAGCCGCATGGAGGACATCAAGGGCCAATTCCGGGGACGGGGCAAGCGGATGATGACGCCGCCGACGAGGCGCCGGGCCATGATTGCCGAGGCGCTCGCCCAATGCCCCGTGGGCGGCTGGGTGCAGGTGGAGGATTTTTTTCGTTTCTTGCGGGCGAAGGAGTTGCACTTCAGCGTCACGCGGGATCCCTGGCTTCTCTACGTCGACGACTCGGAGCGTGGGAGCATGGGGTATGCAGGCCGTGCATTGTGGAACCTCCTCCAGGGGCGATACGTTCGGTGTCTATTGTTCGAGTATGCGGCCACTCTGGGCTTGGTGGACGTCGTGTTCACCGACCCGCGCGGGGCGCTGTCGGATTACTGGCACATGTGGGGCACGGACGAGATGGAATTCCTCAGCCGGTACGACGGCCTGGAGTATTTCCGGCTCAATCCCCTCGGCGCCTACTGCCTCGGTCTAGCCGACAGCTACGAGCCGACCACTCCTACGATTCGCACCGCCCTGGCTCTGTTTACCGATCTTCGTGTCCAAGCGGCGGCGCCGCTCCCGCCTGAGGAGCGTCTGCTGCTGGAGACCTATGCCAGCCCCGAGTCCGATGGCGTCTGGCGACTCGATCTCTCCCGCGCTCTGTCAGCCGTCGAAAGCGGCCAGGACGTGGCGCAGTTGCGGGAATTTCTCACCGCGCGCGACGATCAGCCCTTGCCGGAGAGGATCGAAGGATTTATCCGCAGCATCGAGCTTGGTGGACAGGCCCTCAAGTCGACGGGATCTGCCCTGCTGATCGAATGTGCCTCCCGGAAAATCGCCGACCGGATCGTCGCCGACCGACGGGCTTCCAAGCACTGTCTTCGAGCCGGCCCCCGCCGGCTCGTGGTTCCCGAAAGATCCAAGGCGGCGTTTCGGAAGGCGGCCCATGCCTTGGGGTACGCGTTTCCCCTACAGTAACGGCTGCGTGCGGAGAACCAACCCCTGCGCCTGTTCCTCCGGCGTTCCGAAAATTGGCTGAAGCCGGTTCTTGGGACACTGCGTGACCGAAGACAACGTGCGATACTCAAGGCGTGCGTTTCTTCAACACCGCCGGTCCGGTCAACCCGGAGATGCACTACAGCATCCCGCCCCTGGAACGGCTCGACGTCGATGATCTCCTGTTGCTCATCCGGCAATGGAAGTACTTCGTCCTGCACGCGCCGCGCCAGACGGGCAAGACTTCGGCGTTGCTGGCGTTGAGGGACCAGTTGAACCTGGGCGGCGAGTACCGTTGCGTGTACGTCAACGTCGAAGGCGGCCAGACGGCTCGGGAGAACGTTCGGGAGGGCGTGCGAGCCATCCTCAGCGCCCTGGCGCGGGCGGCGCGCCACGCGCTCGACGACGACTTCGTAGCGGAGATCTGGCCCGAGACGCTGACCAGAGCCGGACCGTACGGTGCCCTCGCGGAGGTTCTGAGCCGTTGGGCCCACGCGGGAGACAAGCCCCTGGTCCTGCTGATCGACGAGATCGACGCGCTGATCGGCGACACGCTGCTGTCGGTGTTGCGGCAGCTCCGGGCCGGTTATCCGGACCGCCCGCGGCGGTTTCCCCAGAGCGTGATCCTGTGCGGGGTCCACGACGTGCGCGACTACCGCATCCGGTCTGCGGCCGAGAACCAGATCGTCCCCGGCGGCAGCGCCTTCAACATCAAGGCCACGTCGCTACGGATGGAAGACTTCTCCCGCTGCGAGGTGGAGTCGCTGCTGGAGCAGCACACCGAGGAGACGGGGCAGGCGTTCACGGACGGAGCGAGGAGCGAGATCTGGGATCTGACCCAAGGGCAGCCGTGGCTGGTGAACGCCCTGGCGTATGAAGCCTGCTTCAGGAACAAGACCGGGCGGGACCGCAGCCGGGAGATCACCGGCGACGCCATCCAGGACGCGCGCGAGCAGTTGATCCTCCGCCGCGAGACGCATCTGGACCAACTCACGGACAAGCTGCAGGAAGAACGGGTGCGGCGGGTCATCGAGCCGGTGCTGAGCGGAGCCGACGCCGTCCTCTCGATTTCTGCCGACGATCTGGAGTACGTGCGCGACCTGGGCCTGGTGGCGCGCGATCGTCCGCTCCGCGTCGCCAATTCCATCTACCGGGAGGTGATTCCGCGCGATCTTACCTGGACGACCCAGGAGATGACGATCCATCACGATCCGGCCTGGTATGTCGATGATGCCGGCGTGCTCCAGGCCGGCAAGCTGCTGGCCGCGTTCCAGGAGTTCTTCCGGGAACACTCGGAGCACTGGGTGGAACGGTTCCAGTACAAGGAAGCCGGGCCGCAGTTGCTGCTGCAGGCGTTCCTGCAACGCATCGTCAAGAATGGCAGTCGGATCGAGCGGGAGTACGGCCTGGGGCGGAGACGGACGGACCTGCTGATCGTGTGGCCGGTGGGCGGCGACGCCGGCAAGACGCAAGCCGGGCCGAATCGGTCGACGCAGAAGGTGGTCGTGGAGTGCAAGGTGCTGCATCGGGGCCTCGACGAGACGCTCCGCGAGGGTCTGGCGCAGACGCGCGCCAACATGGACCGCTGCGCTGCTGCGGAGGGACACCTGGTGATCTTCGACCGCACCGAGGGCAAGCCGTGGGTGGAAAAGATCTATCGCTGCGACGAAACGGAAGGCGGCGCGCCGGTGACCGTGTGGGGGATGTGAGGGATGTTCGGCGGTCCGTGGCCACCCTTCTATCTGAGTACTTCAAACGCGAACCTGCGGCCACGGCCGTAACGGTAGATCGCGAAATCACTGTCGAAGGTGATCACACGGGAGATGCCGAGTCGCTCCATGAGCGCGAAGGAAGTGCGGTCAACCAGGGAAAAGTCCTGATCCGGAAACCGTTCTCCTATAGCCCATGCGGCTTCAAGGTCGGCGCTGTTCGTCTGCTCAACAATTGCCACTCCGCTTCGCAGGCCATCCCAGAAGGTTTCCGCCGCATTGGTGGAAATCAAATGGTGGATGAGGCGCCAGGTTTCAACCAGAACGTGGTCACTCGTGACGAGCGGCTCTTCCGTCGCCAGTAGATGTTTTGCACGGCCATTGCTTCGGTCGCTCCGATCGGCGGCGGCATACCAAGCTGAGCTGTCCACGAAGATACTCATGACGAATCAGAATCTCGGCGTTTGCTCGCTGCAATCGCTTCCGCAATCATGCGGGACTTTTCGGATGCGATATCCGTCCCCTCCGAGGCGCCTAAATCGAAAACCAGGGATCGATCGGTGTTCCTGGGGGGCTGGGACAAGTCCCGGTCCACCAGCCGGCGTATGTATTCGGCAAGTGATATGCCAAGGTCGGCGGCCCGCACACGAACCATGGTGTGAACCTCGGAACTAAGAGAAATCTGTGTTCGAATCATCATTATAGTGACATCATAACATCACCATAATGATGTCACCATCCGGGCTTTGCCCGCTGGAGAAAGTCCTCATTGCAAATAGTCTGACATCGGCATTCCACTCGTCTTGTCGGGATGTGGACATAGACTAAACTGAACTTCCAGCCTGTCTGACCCCAATTTTCATTGCAAGTCATTGATTCGAAAGGGCTTCTGTCGAATTCTGGGTCG
>JAJDTT010000175.1 GCA_022827025.1 Acidobacteriota bacterium | reverse complement strand
TCAGCGCGCACATGCTCCCTCAAGCGTAGTCACCACTACGCTCTCGGTCACGAGCACGCGCTGAGGGCGAAAATCCTGCGCGATCGTCACGCCCCCTGGTGAGAATTGCGGGCTAGTACCATGCTTTACACCAAGGCCTTTTTGGCCGACCTGCTGAACCCGGTCACCGCCTTTCTCAACTTGGGCTCCTCCGCCCGGAGAGGGTTTCTCCTGGAGTCGGTCGAGGGAGGCGAGAACATCGGACGGTACTCCTTCCTGGGAGTGGACCCCTACCAGGTCTTCGAAGGACAATTCGAGGGATTCCGCCGCCGGTTTCCTTCGCTCCGGGAGCCGGCCGATCCGGACCTGCCTCCCTTCACCGGAGGCGCCATCGGGATTTTCGCCTATGAGATGGTCCGGGAGCTGGAGCGTCTCCCCGACCTGATCCGGCCGGATGGGCACCTCGATCCGGCCACCACGGTGCTCATGGATTTCTACGCCACGGTCGTGGCTTTCGACCACGTCAAGCACCAGATCATCATCATGTCCCACGAGAGCCGGGACCGGGTCCGGGAAATGGAGCACCGGCTCCGGAGCGTCCCGCCGGCCCCTGCCCTCATCGACCCCGGCCAGGCGCTCCCGTCCCTGGGCTGCGTCGGCTCCAGCTTCCGGGAAGAGGACTTCTGCGCCGCGGTGGAGACCTCCAAGGAGTACATTCGGGCCGGCGACATCTTCCAGGTGGTCCTGTCGCAGCGCTTCGAGGCGGACTATCCGGGAGACCCCTTCAACGTCTACCGGGCTCTTCGCTACGTCAACCCGTCCCCCTACCTGTTCTACCTCAGGATGGGCGACCTGCACCTGGCCGGCTCCTCCCCCGAGATGCTGGTCCGGGTTCAGGGAAGAGATCTGGAGTACCGTCCCATCGCCGGCACCCGGCGCCGGGGCCGCAATCCCGAAGAGGAGAAGCACTTCGAAGAGGAGTTGCTGTCGGACGAGAAGGAGCGGGCGGAGCACCTGATGCTGGTGGACCTGGGCCGGAACGACCTGGGGCGGGTCAGCACCTACGGATCGGTCCACGTCGCCGACCTGATGTTCCTGGAGAAGTACTCCCACGTGATGCACATCACCAGTTCGCTCCGGGGCCGCCTGCGTCCCGGGCTGGACCGCTTCGACGCCCTGGCCGCCTGCTTTCCCGCGGGCACCGTGACCGGAGCTCCCAAGGTCAGGGCCATGGAGATCATCGAGGAGCTGGAGCCGTGCCGGCGAGGCGTCTATGCCGGGGCCGTGGGTTATCTGGACTTCTCGGGCAACCTGGACTCCTGCATCGGCATCAGGACCATCGCCATCAAGAACGGCAAGGCATATCTTCAGGCGGGCGCGGGCATCGTCGCCGATTCGGTCCCGGAGCTGGAGCACAAGGAGTGCCGCAACAAGGCGCGGGCCCTGTTTCGCGCCCTGGAACTGGCCTCGGCGCTGGAACCGCGAACAGCCGCCCGCTCTACAGGTGTCCAATCATGAACGTCATCATGATCGACAACTACGACAGCTTTACCTACAACCTGGTCCAGTACCTGGGGGAGTTGGGGTGCGACCTCGACGTCTACCGCAACGACCGGATCACGGCGGACGAGATCCTGGACCGGGCGCCCCAACGGCTCGTGATCTCACCGGGCCCGGGGACACCCGAAGAAGCCGGGATCTCCATCGAGGCGATCCGCCGGCTGGCGGGGCGGGTGCCGGTTCTGGGAGTCTGCCTCGGCCATCAGGCCATCGCTTCGGCCTATGGAGGCCTGGTGATCCGGGCGCCGGAGCTGATGCACGGCAAGACCTCCAGGATCCATCATCAGGGAGACAGCATCCTCTCCGGCATTCCCAACCCCTTCGAAGCCACCCGCTATCATTCCCTGGTGGTCAGCCCGGACCATCTCCCCGAATGCCTGGTGGTGAACGCCTGGACCGAAAACGGGCTCATCATGGGATTGAGGCATCGGGAACATGATATCTTCGGCGTTCAATTCCATCCCGAATCGGTGCTGACCGACCCGGGCAAGGCCATCCTGGAGAACTTCCTATGTTGCACGAGCTGACCGGAGAGTTGGAGGCGTCCCGGGACCTCCCGCAGGAGTCGGCCGCCCGGGCCCTGGAGCTGATCCTGGCGGAAGGAACGCCGGACCGGGAGATCATGGCCTTCCTGAGTGCGCTGTATTCCAAGGGAGAGACCCCCGCGGAGATCGCCGGCTTCGCCCGGATCATGAGGCGGCACGCCGTGAGGATTCAGTGCCGGCACGACACGTTCATCGACACGGCCGGGACCGGAGGAGGAGCCGACACCTTCAACGTCTCCACCGCCGCGGCGTTCGTCATTGCCGGAGCCGGGCTCGCAGTGGCCAAGCACGGCAACCGCGCCGCCACTTCCCGGAGCGGCAGCGCCGACGCCCTCCAGGCTCTGGGAGTCCAGGTCACCCGCTCCGCCGAGGTCGCGCGGCAGAGCCTCGACGAGCTGGGGATCGCCTTTCTCTTCGCTCCGCTGTTCCATCCGGCCATGAAGCGGGTGGTCCGGATCCGGCGGCAGTTGCCGCATCGCACCATCTTCAACCTGTTGGGTCCCCTCACGAATCCGGCGGGGGCTCCGTACCAGGTCATCGGCGTCTACGCGCCGGAATTGACCGGGAAACTGGGGAAGGCCCTGGCGGCTCTGGGCTGCACGCGGGCCTGGGTGGTCCACAGCCGCGACGGGCTGGACGAACTCTCCACGGCGGCACCGAGTTGGGTGACCGAGGTGGAGGAGGACCGGGACCGCAGCTTCGAGTTCGACCCGGCGCCCCACAGGTTCGCCCCGTGGGATCGCCGGGCCGTCGCCGGGGGCAGCCCGGAAGACAATGCCCGGCTGATCCGCAGAATTCTGGAAGGGGAGCAGCACGGCCCGGCCCGGGACCTGGTGGTCCTGAACGCGGCGGCCGCCCTTCACCTGGCGGGAGAGGCGGACTTCCGGGTGGCCCTGGACCGCGCGGCCGAGTCCATCGACGCGGGGAGCGCGGTCAAGAAACTGGATCAGTTGATCGAAGCCTATGCTGGATAGGATCCTGGCCCGGAAGAGACTGGATCTGGAGGAGGCTCAGGCCAGGGTTCCCCTGGCCGAGCTGCTGGAGGCCGTCCCCGGCCGGCCCGTCCCCTCCTTCGAGGCGGCGCTGACCCGGCCTCAACTCAACGTCATCGCCGAGATCAAGTATCAGAGCCCCAGCCGCGGCGCTTTCACCTGCCGGCTCCCTCCCCGGGAGATCGGCCGGCTCTATCTGGACAATGGGGCGGCGGCCATCTCGGTCCTGACCGAAGCGCACTTCTTCCGCGGCGACCTCGAGTTCATCCGCACCGTCTCGGAGCAGGAGACGGGGCTGCCCCTGTTGCGGAAGGACTTCATCTTCGATGCCTATCAACTGGCGGAAGCTCAGGCGCACGGCGCGTCCGCCTATCTCCTGATCGTTGCGTGCCTCTCTCCGGGACGGCTCAAGGAGCTGATTCGGGGCGGCCGGGACTTCCGGCTCGACGCCCTGGTGGAGGTCCACGACGCCTTCGAGCTGGAGGCGGCGGTGGAGAGCGGGGCCCGCATCATCGGGGTCAACAACCGGGACCTGAGGACCTTCAATGTGGACCTGGACACATCCTTCCAACTGGCCAGGCGTTTGGAGGGGGAGACCGGTTTCGTGCTGGTGTCCGAATCGGGGATCCGGGAACATGTCCAACTGCTCGAGTTGCGCGACGCCGGCTTCCATGCCTTCCTGGTCGGCTCTCTGCTGATGGACTCCGCCGACCCCGGAGCCGGATTGAGGGAATTGCTGCAGATCGATGCCGCCCGGGTCCGGGAGGAAGAGCTGCACGGGAGCCTCCGAAGATGATCATCAAGGTGTGTGGAATCACCCGCCGCCGGGATGCGGTGGACTCGGTCCGGTACGGGGCCAATGCCCTGGGTTTCAACTTCTACCCTCCCAGCCCCCGCTACCTGGAGCCGGAACGGGCCGAGGCCCTGGCCGCCGGGCTGCCTCCCGGGATTCTTCCGGTGGCCATCGCGGTGGCGCGGCCCGGCGAGGACTCGTGGCTGCGGCTGCCCTTCGACGTCATCCAGTTGCACGGCGTCGAGGACCCCCGCCAGATCCCCGATACGAAGAAGCGCGTCTGGATCGCCACCAGTCCCGCCGGCGCCCGTCGCTTCCCCGGGCACGAAGTCATCATCGACACTTCCTGGGGCACCGGAACCCTCGCCGACTGGAACGCGCTGGAATCGCTGAACCGCCCGTATCTCCTCTCCGGCGGTCTGACGCCCGGAAATCTGGGTGAAGCCCTGGGCCGTCTCGCGCCCCTGGGCGTGGACGTCTGTTCCGGCGTGGAGAGCACTCCGGGAATCAAGGACCGGGACAAATTGCGGGCCTTCCTGAAGGTGGCGCGGGAGCATGCCGCCAAGAATGGAGATGAGAACCAATGAGTTTGCAGAACACCTCAGCTTTCGAGGCACGGTGGCCGGACGCGGGGGGGCACTTCGGCGCCTACGGCGGGAAATTCGTCCCCGAGACCCTCATGTCCCCGTTGGAGGAGCTGGATCGGGCCTACGAGGAGGCCCGGAACGATCCCGAGTTCGGCCGGGAGATGGAACGGCTGTCCAGCCACTACGTGGGCCGGCCCACGCCCCTGACCCTGGCCCCGCGTCTCTCGGAACGGGTGGGAGCCCGCGTCTACCTGAAGCGGGAGGACCTCTGCCACACCGGGGCTCACAAGATCAACAACGCCCTGGGGCAGGCCCTGCTGGCCCGGCGCATGGGGAAGAGCCGCATCATCGCCGAGACCGGAGCCGGCCAGCATGGCGTGGCTACGGCCACCGTCTGCGCCCTCATGGGGATGGAATGCGAGATCTACATGGGCACCGAAGACATGCGCCGGCAGGCGCTCAACGTCTTTCGCATGGAGCTCCTGGGCGCCAGGGTCACGCCGGTGGACGCCGGGAGCCGGACCCTGAAGGATGCCATCAACGAGGCCATGCGCGACTGGGTGACTCACGTGGAGAACACCCACTATCTCCTGGGATCGGTGTTGGGGGCTCATCCCTATCCGGCCATGGTCCGGGATTTCCAGTCGGTCATCGGACGCGAGGCGAGGCGCCAGATCCTGGAACTGGAAGGGAGGCTCCCGGACCTGCTGATTGCGTGCGTCGGCGGCGGCAGCAACTCCATCGGACTCTTCTACGAGTTTCTGGGCGAGCCGGGAGTGCGGATGATCGGGGTCGAAGCCGGGGGCCGGAGCTTCCGGTTGGGAGATCATGCGGCGCGCTTCCAGGGCGGATCCAAGGGGGTGCTCCACGGCACCTTCAGCTACGTTCTGCAAGACGGCAACGGGCAGGTGTCCCACACCCACAGTGTCTCTGCGGGTCTGGACTACCCCTCGGTGGGACCCGAGCATGCCCTGCTGCGCGATTCGGGACGGGTCGAATACACGTCGGCGGACGACAACGAGGCTTTGGAGGCGTTTCACCTCCTGAGCCGCCTGGAAGGGATCATGCCGGCATTGGAATCGTCGCACGCCGTGGCCGAGTGCCTCCGGCACCAGGGCAGCGGCGAGTTGATCGTGATCAATCTTTCCGGCCGTGGAGACAAGGATGTCGAGACTGTCCGAGATCTTCTCGAATAACCCCAAGTGCTTCGTCCCCTTCGTGACGGCAGGGCACCCGGACCTGGAAGCGACCGAACGGATCGTTCTCGAGCTGGTGGAGGCCGGTTCCCATATCGTGGAGATCGGGATCCCCTTCTCCGATCCCATCGCGGACGGGCCCGTGATCCAGACCTCCTCCTTTCGGGCGCTCCGTCACGGCTACGGCGTTCCCGACTACATCGAGCTGATTCGGAGACTGCGAAACAGGGTCGACGCCGGGCTGGTGTTCATGACCTACATGAACCCGGTCTGGAGCTACGGCCCGGGACGTCTGGCGCGGGAGGCCGCGGAGGCCGGGCTGGACGGCATCATCATCTCGGATCTGACCCCCGAGGAGCACCTCCGGTTCCGGGAGCAGGGCGACCCGCGAAACTGCGTCAAGGGACTCGACATCATCTTCCTGGCGGCGCCGACCTCGTCGGACGAGAGGCTCCGGAAGGTGAGCCGGGCCAGCGGCGGCTTCGTCTACCTGGTGGCCCGGACCGGCGTCACCGGCAAGAAGTCCGACGTCGAGTCGCAGGTGCCGGCCACCATCCGCCGGCTGCGGCGATACTCCGACCTTCCCATCGCCGTGGGATTCGGGATCACCTCGGCCCGGGACGTCCGCCGGGTCTGGAGGTATGCCGATGCCGCGGTGATCGGTACCGCCCTGGTCCGGTTCGTGGATGAGCACCGGCATGATGCCGACCTGCCCGGGCAGGTGGGCCTCTTCGCCAGAGAGCACTTGATTCCAGGATAAATCTCCGGTATCGTAAATCCCTACGTTCAAGGGGTGGAAGATGATGAGTTTGCGGGGCTTCTATTACTTTTTTAGAAACGGCTGAAGGTCCGCCTGCCATTGCAGGTGACCTTGAGGCCGTGGGCAACCCCGAAAGCCCACGGTTTTTTTTTGCCCGCTGATTGCGAAAAGGGGCATTCAGAGTGACCGACATCGATCAGTGGCGGAACGATATCGACCGGATTGATCTCGAATTGGTGGAGCTTCTCAATCGGCGGAGCCAGTGCGCGATCGAAATCGTCAAGATCAAAAACGAGCGGAACTTGGGTATCTATGACCCGGAACGGGAGGAAGAAGTCATTCGGCTGGTTCAGGGCGCCACACGCGGCCCCTTGTCCAGGGCCGCCATCAAGCGCCTGTTCGAGAGGATCATCGACGAATCCCGGCGGGTGGAGCGGGAGCACCGCAACAGTGGTTAGGAGTCTGCGAGCGGCTAGGCCCGGAATGAACGTGTTTCGGCAAGCGAAAGAAAGGAACCCATCATGGTCATCGTCATGGAACACAACGCAACTTCGGAACAGGTGGAGCACGTCGTCGACAAGCTCGTCGAGAAGGGCTTCGACGTGCATCGGTCGACCGGTGTGGACTATACGGTGCTGGGCGCCGTGGGAGCCAAGATCGTGAGCACGCGAGACTTTGCGGCCATGAGCGGCGTCCGGGAGGCCCACCGCATCAGCGAACCCTACAAGCTGGCCTCACGGGCGTTCCACCCGGAGGGCAGCCGGGTCCGGATCGGCGACGTCGAGTTCGGAGGGGACGAGGTGGTGATCATGGCCGGTCCGTGCACCATCGAAAGCGAGGCCCAGTGCGAAGAGGTCGCGGCCGGGGTCGCGGAAGCCGGGGCCAGAGTCATGCGGGGCGGGGCCTTCAAGCCCAGGACCTCCCCCTATTCCTTCCAGGGTCATGGAGAAAAGGGGCTCCGGATCATCCGCAAGGCGGCGGACCGGCACGGCCTGCTGGTGATCTCGGAAGTCATGGAATCGGCCCAGATTCCCCTGGCCCACGACTACATCGACATCATCCAGATCGGGACCCGGAACATGCAGAACTACAATCTGTTGCGGGACATCGGGAAGAGCGGCATTCCGGCGCTTCTGAAGCGCGGCATGAGCGCCACCATCACCGATCTGCTCCTGGCGTCCGAGTACATCATGGCCGAGGGGAACCACAACGTCCTCCTCTGCGAGCGGGGGATCCGGACCTTCGAGAACCTGACCCGGAACACCCTGGATCTCTCGGCCGTTCCGGTGGTCAAGCAGATCAGCCATCTGCCCATCATCGTGGACCCGAGTCATGCGGTGGCCATCCGGAACCGGGTGGCTCCTCTGTCCCAGGCCGCCGTGGCGGTGGGTGCGGACGGCCTCCTCATCGAGGTGCACCAGGATCCGGAGAACGCTCTCTGCGACGGAGCCCAGTCCCTGTACGTCTCCCAGTTCAGCGAACTCATGGACAGCATGCGGCGGATCGCTCAGGCGGTCGGCAAGAACATCGCCGAACCGACGCTGGCCTAAAAAGTCGTCACGGCATTCGACCGTCCGTGCATCCCGGCGGACGGCGTTGCTATGGGTGTACATACTCCCGGTATGCACCCGAATTGCGCCTTGTCCGGCGGGCGCAGGAACGGTCTCGGTGCTCGCGCGACTTTCACCACGGACTGCTGGGGCCCGTTGCGGGCCCGGCGACGATCGCGCTGGAAACGGTCAGATCTCGACTCGGTAGTTGGGGGCTTCCTTGGTCACCACCACGTCATGGGCGTGGGACTCGCGCAGCCCCAGGTGGGTGACGCGGACGAACCTGGTCCGAGTCTGGAGCTCCCGCACGTTTCTGACGCCGCAGTAGCCCATTCCCGATTGCAGGCCGCCCAATAGAACGGGAATCAGTTCCTCGGCCCGTCCCTTGTAGGGGACGCGCCCTTCGATGCCCTCGGGAACCACCTTCTGTCCCGGGGAGCTCGGGTTCTGACCGTAGCGGTCGCCGGTTCCCTCGGTCAGGGCCCCCAGGGACCCCATGCCCCGGTAGGTCTTGTAGCTGCGGTTCTGGTAGAAGACCAGCTCCCCCGGCGACTCGTCGGTGCCGGCGAAGAGGTTCCCGATCATCACCGCATCCGCCCCGGCCGCCAGGGCCTTGGTGATGTCGCCCGAATACTTGATTCCGCCGTCGGCGATCACCGGCAGGTCCAGCTCCCGGGCGGTCCGGGCAGCGTCCACGATGGCCGTGAACTGGGGCATGCCGGCTCCGGTGACGACCCGGGTCGTGCAGATGCTTCCGGGGCCCATGCCCACCTTGACCGCATCCGCCCCCGCGTCGTGAAGGAAGCGGACGGCCTCCCCCGTGGCCACGTTTCCCGCGGTGACGTCGGCTCGGGAGAGCCGCTTCTTCAACTCCGACACGGCCGCGCCGACTCGCTGGGTGTGGGCGTGAGCCGTATCCACCACCACCACGTCCACCCCCGCCGACTCCAACTCCCGGGCCCGCTCCACGTAGTCCCCGGTGGCGCCCACGGCGGCGCCCACTCTCAAGCGCCCGCGAGAGTCCTTGGCCGCCCTGGGGTAGGTGATCATCTTCAGGATGTCCTTCACCGTGATCAGCCCCTTGAGCCGATTCTGGCCGTCCACCACCAGGAGCTTCTCGATCCGATGCTCGTGGAGCTTCCGCTTGGCCTCCTCCATGGAGATTCCCTCTCCGACCGTGACCAGGTTGTCGCGGGTCATCAGGTCCGAGACCGGCAGATCGGGATCGTTCTGGAATCTCAGGTCCCGGTTCGTCAGGATCCCCACCAGCTTTCCCGTCGAGTCGATGACCGGAACGCCCGAAATCTTGAACCGGTCCATGCTCTCGACCACATCCCGAATCCGATCGTCCGGGCCGGCGGTGACCGGGTCCACGATCATGCCCGACTCGGAGCGCTTGACCTTGTCCACCTCCCGGGCCTCGGCTTCGATGCTCAGGTTGCGGTGGATGATGCCGATGCCGCCGTGCCGGGCGATGGTGATGGCCATGCGGTGTTCCGTCACCGTGTCCATGGCCGCGGAGGAAATGGGGATGTTCAGGGCGATGTTCCGGGAGAAGACGGTCTGGAGGTCCGATTCCCCCGGCAGGACGTCGCTGTAGGCGGGAGAAAGGAGTACGTCGTCGAAGGTGAGGGCTTCGGGTACCTCCATCGAAGAATGATATGAGATCGGTCCGGGGACGGTCAACGGAGCGGCGGTTTCCAACCGCCGAATGGAGGGGCGACTTCCAGTCGCCCCGTCGCGACTATATTGGGCGACTTCCAACCGCCCCTCCAGGGCACTCTTGCGTCTGTCTCGTCAGCGCCGAGGAGAATCTCAGATCTCGACCCGAATCCGGTGGGTGCGGATTCGCCCCTGTCCCTCTTCGATGGCCCAGTGCGTCACCAGCACTTCGCCGCCGTCCAGGCGCAACAGCGAGGCTTGGCCGAAGCGGAGGTTCCGGCCCATGTTGGAATATTCGGCGATCCTCGCGGATGGGGCGTTGCCCCAGACCTTGGCCGTTTCAACCGTCCTCCAGCGGTCGCGCGAGAAATCGACGATCCTCACGAACACGCCGATGTCCTCCCCTTCGCGATGGCAGTGGGCCGTCAGCAGGAGGTCGCCGCCCCAGTGCATCAAGTTGGAAGCCTGTCCCCAGACGCCGGTGTCGATGGGGTCCGACCACGTGGCTCCGCCATCGTGGGACACCGTGACGTGATTCGTGGTGTTGGCGCCCTGGATATGGTCCATCATCCAGTTCAGGGAGACGATCCGGCCCTCCTGCATCTCGCACAGTCTCGGTTCCGACGGCGCGTAGCGCCCGGCCGGGTCCCGGAAGAAATCGGTTCGGTCGTCCCAGGTCTCCCCTCCGTCCTCGCTGCGCAGCAGGGCTCCCACGCAGCCGCTGGGATTGCTTCCGTCCCACCTGGGAAACAGCGAGCCGGCGCCCAGAATCACGCCGTTGCGGAGCTGAATCGCCGGGCCGGACTGTTCGATCAGTTCCGGGCGCGACCGCGGGACGATCCTGGGATGCGACCAGGTCACGCCGTCGTCTTCCGAGAAGGAGACCAGGTTGTCGCCCCCTCGAATCCCGTCCACGGCGGGGTCGGGGTTGGCGATGGTCTGATCCGGATCGGTGCGGTGAAAACGATAGCCCAGGGCTATCAGCCTGCCGCCGTCCAGGAGGGTCGGTTTCAGATAGTCGGAGTTGTGGCGGTACGCATCTTCCTTGCGGTGCAGAGGGCCTTGAAGGTTCCACGTCCGTCCCCGATCCTGGGAACGGGTCGCGAACGTCGTCACGTTGGTCGCTTCGAAGGCCTCGCCCAAGACGAAGAGTCCCAGGAGCTCACCCGAGGCCAGTTTCACCAGGCCGGGAAAATAGCCGTGACGGGATCGATTGAAGGGTTGAGGATTCTCGTAGACGACGTGGTGGCCAAGGATTTCGATAGTGGGCATGTTCGACTCCGTTTGAGAGGTCTCCCGATCCGGCTGTCGTCCCCGAAACTACCAGCCGCTCATCCCAAGTGCCATTTCTGTGGTCCATTCCGGACGAGAAGCCGCCGGGATGGCGCCAGTGTAGAATCGTGTCATTCCTACGGGGCACGGGAAAGCAGCACGGGAGCAGGCCATGGACGACATACGGTTGGGCATCGTGGGATCGGGTTACATGGGCCGGACCTATGCCCACTGTGTGAGGGACCACAACGAGGGGGTCGAGCTGGCGGGGGTGACTCAGGGAAGCCGGGCGCCCCGGTTGGCGGCGGATTTCGGCGTCGAGTTTTTCCCCAGTTACGAGGACATGCTTCGCAGCGAGAACGTCGACGCCGTGCTCCTGGCGACGATCCACAAGCTGCACGCGGAGCAGACCCTCGCCGCCGCCGGGCACGGCAAGCACGTCCTGGTGGAGAAGCCGATGATGACCAACGTGGCCGACTGCGACGCCATGATCGCCGCCTGCCGGGAGGCCGGGGTGACCCTCAGCGTCATTCACACGCTGCGCTATCGGGGCGTCTTCGCCCGCGCCCGAAAGCTCATCGCAGCCGGCCGCATCGGGGAAGTGCGGATGGTGCAGATGAACACCTTGTGGCCGCTGCGCGATCCTGGCAAACCCTGGCTCCGGGACTTCGAAAACGGAGGGGACATCCTGGACCGGTGCTCCCACAGCTTCGACATGCTTCGCTTCCTGACCGGCGACGAACCGGTCCGGCTCTTCGGCACGGTGAACGCCTATTCGGCCCCGAACTGGCAGGCCCGGAACGCCATGGCGCAGGTCCATTTCTCCCGCGGCGCCAGCGCCCAGGTCTGGATGAGCCATGAGCTCCCCGAGCCCGGATTCCCGCAGATGATGGATTTCGTCCGGGTCTGGGGTGAGCAGGGAATGATCGAAGCCGAGCACTTCGGAAGGTTGCGGCTGGCGACGGGAGGGAAGTGGCGCGACGTTTGGGAAATGCCGGAGATCGACTTCCTCGGCAATCCCTTCGAACCCAAGCGCCTGGAGGCCTTCTTCGTGCAGACGCAGGATTTTGTCGACTGCCTGCGTTACGGCCGTCCTCCCGCAGTCTCGGGGGAAGACGGCCGCGCCGCCATCCAGATGATCGAGGCCACCCATCTCTCTCATCGGACCGGAGCCGCAGTCGAGTTGCCGTTGCCCCGCGCCGCCGGAGGACACCATTTCGACGGCGCGACGGTGGAGCGGAAGAGAATTCCAGGGTAGACGTTCGGGCCGGAGGCTTCCGCGAAGCGTGGTTCTTGACAGCATGATCCGATCCCGCACCTCAACGGCTTTCGGAATGGTCAGGCGAGCGCTCCTGGGCGCCGCCTGTTGCGTTCTCCTCGGGAGCTGCGGGAGCGGCGGCACGCCGCCGTTTCCGGCGGGGGAAGCGCTGGAAACCTTCCGACTGCCGCCGGGGTTCGAGATCGAACTGGTGGCGGCCGAGCCGCTGGTCGCGGATCCGGTGGCCGCCGCCTTCGACGGCCGCGGACGACTCTTCGTCCTGGAGATGGGCGACTATCCCATGCAATCGGAACCCCAGGGCCGGGTCGTGGTCCTGGAGGACTCTGCTGGTGACGGAAAGTTCGACCGCAGCCACGTCTTTGCCGAAAATCTGGCTTTTCCGACCGGACTGATGCCGTGGAAGGAAGGAGTCCTGGTGGCCGCCGCTCCGGACATCCTCTATCTTCCCGACACGGACGGCGACCTGCGGGCCGACGAACGGCGGGTGATCCTCACCGGGTTCAACCGCTACAATCCCCAGCTCCGGGTCAACGGACTCCTGTACGGCATCGACAACTGGATCTACGGGGCCTACCCCAAGGTGGGTCCCTCGAGGCGCAACCCCGAACAGTTCGGACTGACGGGAGAACCCCTCCACTTTCCCGGCCATCCGGAAGTCCCGGCCGTCGACGTCTCGGCGCTGGGCACCGACTTCCGGTTCCGGCCGGACTGGTTGCAACTGGAGCCGGTGTCCGGGAACTCGCAGTACGGCAACGCCTTCGACGCCGCCGGCAACCGTTTCGGACTGTGGAACAACAACCACATCCGCCATCCCGTCATCGCCCACCGTTACCTGTCGCGGAATCCCCACCTCCAGGTCTCCTCCTCCATGGAGTTTCCCTCCGATCACGAAAACCAGTCCGTCGTCTATCCCATAACGCGAACTCCCATCTACATCCACGAATCCCAGGTGGGCATATTCACCTCCAGTTGCGGGAACTCCGTCTACACCGCCGCCCGGTTTCCGGAGCGGTTCAGAGGCGCCTATTTCGTCTGCGACCCGTTGCACAACCTGGTGCACTGCGACCTGCTCTCCCCCTCGGGGGCGACCTTCTCCGCCCGCCGGGCCTTCGAGGAACGGGAGTTCCTGGCCTCCACCGACGCCTGGTTCAAGCCGGTGTTCACGACCGTCGGGCCCGACGGAGCGCTCTACGTGGTGGACTACTACCGGAAGTACGTCGAGCATCCGGACTACGTCCCGGAAGATCTGGAAGGCCGATTCGACCTGCGCGCTGGCGCCGGAAGGGGGCGCATCTACCGGGTGGTCCACGAGGACGGCGGCGCGGACCGGAAGCCCGGCCTCCAGGACGCCGATTCCGGCCGCCTGCTGGAGGCGCTGTCCCATGCCAACATGTGGTGGCGCATCACGGCCCAGCGTCTGCTGGTCGAAAGGCAGGACCAGCTCGTCGTTCCCACCCTGCGAAAACTGGCGGTCTCCGCCGGCCGGCCAGTGTCCCGGATACATGCGCTCTGGACCCTGGACGGGCTGGGGCGGCTGGACCCTGAGCTGATTGCACAGGCACTCGGCGACACTGCCGCAATGGTTCGGGAACACGCCATCCGGCTCTCCGAGCAGTTCGATTCGCCGCGCCTGGTGAAGCGGCTGTTGGCTCTGGCCGGGGACCCCGACCGGCGCGTCCAGTTCCAGCTCGCCTGCACCCTGGGCCTGCTCCCCGAATCGCAATCCTTCGGTCCTCTCAGCCGGCTCCTGGCGCGCCACCCGGAAGACCCCTGGCTGCAGACCGCGATCCTGACTTCGGCGTCCGAAAACGCCGTCCGCTGGCTCCGGACCGTAACCGGCAACGGCGACTTTCTCGCCTCCGAATCGCGGGGAAAGGAAAAATTCCTGGTGAGGACCGCCGCGATCCTGGGCGCTCGCCAGGTCGAATCCGGGATCTCGGAAGTTCTCAATCTGGCGGCGGCCGATGCGAATCCCGGAAGCGAATGGTGGAGGCGCGCCCTGCTGTCGGGATTGGGCCAGGGTCTGAGCCAAGGTGCCGAAGCGCGGGTCCGCCTGAATCGAAGCGGCGAGCGCCTTCTCTTCCGCCTGATACGCTCGCCGTCGCCGACGGTTGCGGCGGCCGCTCTGGATCTCGCCGACCGCGTCATGCTTGCGGACACTCCCCGTCTGCGCCGGCTCGTGGAGACCGCCCTTGAAAAAGTGAAAGGCCGACCGGATGAATCGGCCCGGGTGATCGCGGTCCGGATCCTGGGACTGGACCCTTCGGACGCGGCGACTCGCGCTCTGGAAGGGATGATGACGCCGCTGGAGGCTCCCCGGGTCCAGGTCGCGGCCGCCCGTTCCCTCCTCAGGACGGAGAGTGCGGAAGTCGTGCCGTTCCTGCTCCGCAATTGGGGCAGCCTCACCGAGCCGGTCCGCAGGGCGGCCTGGGACGGCCTCCTGGCCCGCAAGGAATTCGTGAACGCGCTCCTGGACGGCATCCGGGAAAAGAAATTCGAGGCCTGGACACTGAGCCGGTCCCGGATCAATCAGCTCCTGGAATCGCCGGACGAGGAGATTCGCCGGCGCGCCGAGGGGTTGTTCGGCAACCTGTCCCAGGGCCGCCGGGACCTGATCGAGCGGTACCGGTCCGCCCTTTCGTCCCCGGGAGAGGTTGCCCGGGGGAGGGAGGTCTTCCGCGAGACTTGCAGCCGGTGCCACCTTCTGGACGGGATGGGAAGCGAAGTCGGTCCCGATCTCATGGACGTGGTCCGGCGGCCCAGGAAGTTCTTCCTGACCAAGATCCTGGATCCCAACCTCAATATTGCGCCGGGCTATGAAACCTATGTGATCGAGACTCGAAGCGGCGCCACGGTGACCGGAGTCATCGCCCGGGAGAGTCCCACCTCCGTCACCCTGCGGCGGGAGGAAGGGGAGGAGGAGACCCTGCTCCGGAGCAATATCGCGGCGCTGCGGGTCTCCAGCGTCTCCACCATGCCCGAGGGACTGGAGGATGACATCGACCCCGCCGCCATGGCCGACCTGCTGGAATATCTCCAGCGGTTGAGCACGCCGGGTCCGATGTGACAAATTCGTGAGAGGAAGCGATGTCCGTGATGCCGGCCGCGGGGCCCGGCGCGCTCATTGCAAAGATTGGAGGAGTCCTATGCGATCGCTA
The DNA here is from genome assembly GCA_022827025.1 of Acidobacteriota bacterium. Classification (GTDB taxonomy): domain Bacteria; phylum Acidobacteriota; class UBA6911; order RPQK01; family JAJDTT01; genus JAJDTT01. The sequence goes on along the minus strand of JAJDTT010000175.1, from coordinate 13,054 downwards.
GACCGTAGAAAATTCATGACCGGCTCGCTGGGAGCCGCCTCCCTGGCCATGGTGTCCAGGGGCCCGGTCCGTGGGGCCAACGAACGGGTCGTGGTGGGCATCATGGGCCTGGGCGGGCGTGGAAACCGGCTGGCCGAAAACTTCGCCCAGCGCTCGGACGTGGAGGTCGCCTACCTCTGCGACGTCGACACCCGCCGGTTCGAACGGGCGAAGAAGACGGTGGAAGCGGCCCAACGCTCCCGTCCCAAGCTGGTGCAGGACTTCCGGAGGATCCTGGACGACGACAGCGTGGACGCCCTGGTCAACGCCACGCCGGACCACTGGCATGCCCTGGGGTCCATCCTGGCCTGCCAGGCGGGAAAGGACGTCTTCGTGGAAAAACCCATGGCCCACTCCGTCTGGGAGGGCCGGAAGATGGTGGAGGCGGAGAGCAGGTACGGCCGCGTCGTGCAGGTCGGAATGCAGTCGCGCAGCGCGCCCTACGTCCACCGGGCCCGGGAATACATCCGCGCCGGCAACCTGGGAGACGTGCACCTGGTCCGGGTGTACAACATGATGCAGCATCCCAAGCGGGAACCGGTGCCCGACGGACCGGTGCCCGAGGGTCTGGATTGGGATCTCTGGTGCGGTCCCGCGGCCAAGCGGCCGTACAATCCGGGTCTGTACTGGTTGAATCACTGGGAGTACAGTTGCGGTCCCATCGCCGGAGACCTGGTCCACCAACTGGACCTGGCCCGCTACCTGATCGGCGATCCCCCCGCTCCCCGGGCGGCCTCCCACCAGGGAGCCATCTACTCCTTGCAGGACGGGCGGGACACCCCCGATACCCAGATGGCCCTCTACGAATACGACGGGCTCACCATGACCATGCAGTCGACCCTCTGGACGCCCTACATGAAGAAGACGCCCGGGGTCGTCCGCAACAACGACCGCTTCCCCGACTGGCCCTTCAGCAGCACCAAGGTGGAGGTCCTGGGAACGGACGGGTACATGTATTTCGGCCGCCACGGCGGCGGCTGGCAGGCCTACGACGCCGACGGGGAACTGGTGCGGTCCGAATACGGCCGGCAGGGGAACCGGGAGCACCAGGACGATTTCGTGGACTGCATCCGGACCCGCCGCAAGCCCGTTGCCGACGCGGAGACCGGCCATCAGACCGTCATGCTCTGCCACCTGGCCAACATCTCCTACCGGGTGGGCAACCGGCGGCTGGTCCTGGACCCCGAGACCGAAACCTTCACCGGCTTTCCGGAAGCCAATGCCCACCTCAAGCGCACCTACCGGAAGCCGTGGGTGATCCCGGAGGAAGTCTAAGGAGCGGCGATTTCCAATCGCCGGGGGAGCGGCGGTTTCCCAACCGCCGATCTTCGCCGATGTCTCCCCCGAATCTCCCGAACGGCCATCCCATGCGTTTGTGGGCGCTGTCCGACCTGCACCTTTCCCACCCGGGAAACCGGGAAGCGCTGGGGAGTCTTCCGGCCTTTCCCGACGACTGGCTGATCCTGGCGGGGGACGTGACCCACGGCGCGCGGCGGCTCGACTGGTGCTTTCGTCAACTGACTCCCAAGTTCCGGCAGATCGTCTGGGTGCCCGGAAACCACGAACTCTGGACCCTTCCCAACGCGCTTCCCCGGCTGGGCGGCGTCGCGCTCTACGAGCGGATGGTCCGGATTGCCCGCCGCCACGGAGTTCTCACCCCGGAGGATCCCTACCCGGTGGTTGAACTTGGGGACAGTCCGGTTCTCATCGCGCCGCTGTTCCTGCTCTACGACTACAGCTTTCGGCCCCCGCACGTCCGCCGGGACGAGGTCGTCCGGTGGGCCCGGGAAACCGGCTCTGCCTGCGCCGACGAAGTGATGCTGCGTCCGGACCCGTTTCCGGACCGGGAGTCGTGGTGCGCCGCCCGCTGCAAGGACGCCGCCTCCCGGCTCGCGTCGTATCCGGCCGATCTTCCCAAGGTCCTGATCAATCACTTTCCGCTCGAGGAACAGCACGCCGTGCTGCCGCGGGTGCCCCGCTTCACTCCGTGGTGCGGGACCCGCCGGACCCGGGGCTGGCACCGCCGCTTCAACGCCTGCGCCGTGGTGTACGGCCACCTCCACATCCGGGGCACCCAGTGGCTTGACGGCGTGCCTTTCCGGGAGGTGTCCCTGGGGTATCCGCGGCAGTGGGACCGCCGCCGGGGGATCGGCGCCTACCTGCGGGAAGTGACCCCGGGAGCCCTGGCGCCCCGGAAAGCGGCCGTCCCATGACCGCCTCCGGCGCCTGGTGGACTCCGTGGCGCGAGGACGGAAGCGCCGTCATCCTTCACGTCGACCTCCGGCCCGATCCCGGCCGCGAAGCGCGGGCCTTCGCGTTACTCGACGAAGACGAGCGGGCGCGGTGGAACCGGTTCGTGGTCAAGGGCGCCCGGCGCCAGTATGCGCTCTGCCGCGCGGCGCTCAGGATCAACCTCTGCCATCGGCTGGGGTGTTCCAACCGGGAACTGTCCTTCGGCTATCTCGAACACGGCAAGCCGTTCGCGAAGGTGAACGGGGCGCCGTCAGGGTCCAACTTCAATGTGAGCCACAGCGGCCGGCACGGATTGATCGGGTTCGCGAAGCGGGATGGACTCGGGGTCGACCTGGAGGTGCGCACTCCCGGCAGGGACTTCGACGGCATCGGGAGCCGGGTCTACGGTCCGCGGGAACGGCTCGCCCTGTCCGGGGCCGCCGGCCGCGAGAAGGCGGATCTGTTCTACCGGCTCTGGAGCCTGAAGGAGGCGCTGATCAAGGCCCTGGGCACCGGCTTCTCGCTGAGTCCGTCCCGTTTCGAGGTGCCGCGTCCGATGATCGAGGGGGAGCGGTCCGCGGTGTTCCGCTTCCCGCACCTGCCGTCCGAACCGTTCCGGTTGGAAGACCTGGGAGAACCCCGTTTTGCCGCCGCCTGCGCCTACCGGCTGATGGGCTGAGAGATTCTCAGGTAGGCGAAGAAGTCCCGCAGTTCCTGGTCGCTCAGTCCGTCCAGCAGCCGGGCGGGCATGAAGCTGCGTCCCATGGGCTCGATCGACTCGACCTGCCGGCGCTCGACTCGAATGTCCTCTCCCGCCATCCCCCGCAACACGACGACCTGAGTGTCCTGGTCGGTCAGGAAGCCGCTCAAGGTTCGTCCTTCCCGGGTGAGCAGCGTCACGTACTCGAAGCCCTCGCGAATCTCGGCGTCGGGATCGACGATGCCGACGAGCAGCGTCCCCAGGTCGCCCCGCTGGTACGCGGTCAGATCGGGTCCGCCGTCGCCCCCCTTGTGAAACAGCTTGTGGCAGGAGCCGCACCGCTGTGCGTAGGCGGCCTCGCCGGCGTAGGGGTTCCCGGTCCCGTCCGCCAGGATCGACCGGAGTCTGGCGATGCGGCGCCGGACGTCTTCCCGGTCCAGATCCTCTCCGCCGCCCAGGTGTTCCCGGGCCAGGCCGGCGATCTCGAGGTCCCGGTCCCCTCGCAGCCGCTCGGCGACGCCGTCCGGCACCAGTTCCGGCGCCAACCCGCCCCTGGAGACGGCCCGGATCAATTGCCGCGTCCAGACCGGCCGGCTCAGCATCAGGTCGAAGAAGGCCGGCCTGGCTTCATCCGGGAATTTCGAGAACCGCGCCAGCGCCCGGCTGCCGATATCAGGATCGTTGAAGGAGGAGAGGGCCGCCAGGGCCGCCCGCTGGAGCGGCGGCTCCGGTGCGTTGGAGACCTGGATCAACGGCGCGACACTGTCTTCGGACCTCACCTCGCCCAGCGTCCGCGCCACCGCGATCCGTTCCTCGACGGGGGCTTCAGGATTCAGCAGCAGTTGGACCGCGGCCCGGGACGCGCCGGCCGCCCCCAGCCGCACCCGCAGCTCCAGGGAGGAGCGGCCGCTCTCCACCAGGCCCCGGACCAGGCGATCCGGCAAGCCGCCGATCCGCCGGCCGGCGTAGGCCAGCTCGAACCCTTTGAGCAACGCGTCTTGTTCCTCTCCGTCCACGGCCAGTTCCAGCAGCCGCGTGCAGTCTTCCAGGTCGCCGCTCTTCCCCTTCAGGGCCAGGGCCCGCATCATCCGTTCCAGAATGTGCCGTCTCACCACGGTCCCGCGCCGGAACTCCGGATCTTCGAACAATTCCATGACGGCTTCCCGCTCGGGATCCAGATTGGTTTCCAGAACCCACCACGAGAGCAGCGGCAGGTACGGATCGTCGACGTCCTCGCCGTGGCGCAACAGGGCCGTGACCAGAGGAAGGGCCTGATCCACGGGCAGCCGCCGGGCCGACGCGGCCATCTGGGACCGCACCTCGGCGTCCCGCTCGCCGGCCGCGCCTTCCAGGATGGCCTGAAAGAGCTCATCGGGAACCCGCGCGGGCCCGTCCTTCAATTCCCCCAGGCTGTCGGCGAGACCCAGGGTGGTGCGGCGGTTGGCGAAGCCCACGTCGTCGCAGATCAGGCGGACGGCCCAGTAGCGGACCATGGGGTATCCGTGCCGCAGGGCGGTCAGGGCCGTCGCCTGATCCAACCCGAAGGCCTGGTACAGGGCCCAGAGCGCGGAGAGCGACTGGAGGCCGGAGCCGCTTCCCACCAGGTGCCGCAACCGGACCGCCGAGGCGGGGTCCTTGCGCTCGCCCAGCAACCGGACGGCGGTATGCCGGTGCCAGCGGTTGGGATGATTCAGCAGCTCCAACAGTCGGTCGGCGGACTTGGCCTCCAGGTTCAGGTCCCGCTCCAACGGCTCCTGCTTGCCCCGCAGCCGGAAGATCCGCCCGGTTTCGGGATCGATCTGGCTCTGGTAGTGCTGGCCGTGGGCGATGTAGTGGTTGTAGAAGTCGCCGATCAGGACCGAGCCGTCCGGGGCATTCCCGATGAAGACCGGGCGGAAGGCGAAGTCCCCGGAAGTCAGCACCTTGCCCAGATCGCTGGTTCTGAAGGTGGCCCCGTTGCGAATTCGCCGGCTGGCCATGACGAAGTTGTGAAGCGGGTCCACGCTGAAGAGCGAATCCTGATACTTGCCGGGAATGGCCGTGGCCTCCACCACGGCGCCGAAGTGGGTGAACCGGCGGATGTCCTGCTCGCTGACCATCTTGGGCAGGTCCCCGAAGCTGAAGGGATTGCGGGGCGGACCGAATTTGTTGGGGGTCGTGCCCTGCATCAGGTGCATGCCGCCCTGCAGGAAGTGCCAGCCGCGGGTCTGGCCGCCGTTGTGCCCGGTGAAGAGCCGGCCGTCGCCGTCCACCTCCAGCCCGAAGTTGTTGCCGCCGCCCTGGGAAAAGAGTTCGAAGCGCCGGGTCTCGGGGTGATAGCGCCAGACCATGCAGCCCTGGTAGTAGACCGCGGGAGCGTCCGGCGGGTCGATTCCGGGACGGGTCACGTGGCAGGCCGTGGTGCTGCCCTGGGTTCCATAGAGCCATCCATCCATTCCCCAGACCAGTCCGTTGGCGATGGCGTGGGTGTCCTCCAGGCCGAATCCCTGGAGGTGGACCTCCGGCGGCCCGTCGGGGATGTCGTCGAAGTCCCGGTCGGGATAGAAGAGCAGGTACGGGGTGTGCATCACCCACACGCCGCCGCGGCCGCGCAGGGCCGCGTTGGCCATGTTCAAGCCGTCGCGAAAGACCTTGTGGCGGTCGTACCTGCCGTCGCCGGTGGTGTCCTCGTGGATGGAGATCACGTCGCGCCCGCGGTCATGGCGCGGGGGCGCCGGGGGCACCCTGTCGTAGTGCGAGCGGTAGTAGCGGTCCCGGCTGATCATCTCGAGTCCCGCGGGAAACGGATACTGCCGGAACTGGGAGACCCAGAGGCGCCCGCGGGAATCGAAGCTGAAGTGGGTCGGTTGGGCCACCAGCGGTTCCGCCAGCATCAGGTCGACCACGAGATCGTCCGCCGCCGTCATCTTGCGAAACGATTCCAGGGGCGGAAGCTTGCGGCCGTGGACGAACCGTTCCGCCTCCGCCAGCACCCGGTTGGACTCGCGAAACCGGTCGAAGCCCGAGCCTGGAGGCCGCCGGTCGAGCACGCCGTCGAAATCGACGCGCGCATCCCCCGGCCGGAACTCCCACGGGCCCTCGAAGACGCACTCCAGGAAGTAGTTCATGAGGAAGGGAGCTTCGCCCGGAAAGCCGCCTCCGCCGCCGGGGGCGTAGACCCGGACGGCGAGCTGGTTCCAGGCTTCGGGCACCAGGCTGCCGGACGGCACCTTGTGTTGGTGGTTCCCTTTGCGTCCGTCCTCGAACCTGGGGGGGAAGCTTCCGCCGCCGCCGATGCGTTTCCCGTTGACGTAGACCTCGTGGGCGCCGGCCAGACCCCGGACGTTGAAGATCACCGATTCGCCCCACAGGTCCCGTTCGTGCTTGGCGAAGAACCGTTGGGGCGGTTTGAACCAGGTGCGGTACCAGCCGTAGCCCTTGAAGTCGTGGGTTCCCGGGACCGCCACCGTGACCCAGTCCCCGGAGCCGGATGGAGCCAGGAAGGTGAACAGGACGGCGATCCAGCCGATTCCGAATTTCGTCATCATGGCCAGTCCTTTAAAGGGCAAGCACCGAGGCTTCCGCTACTCCAGGTGAACGACCTGTCCGGTCCTGGCGGACTCCTCGGCCGCCAGGCAGGCGCGGACCGCCTCCAGAGACTCCTGGGGCGTGATCACGTCGATGGGGGTGTCGTCGACAACGCTGCGGACGAAGTAGTTCAGCTCCTCCCGGAGCGCACCCGAGCAGGCCCCGTGGATATTCGGCCAGTAGGTCGTGTCGGGACAGCGGACCCCCTCCCCGTCGACGATGGTCAGGTTGGGATGGGTGTCGTGAACCTGGATCGAACCCTCGGTGCCGATGACCTCCATCCGCTCGTCGATCTGGAAGGGGGTCTTCTCCGGCAGGCACCAGACGTCTTCGATCACCCCGGTGGCTCCGTTGTCGAACCGGTACATGGCGTGTCCCGCGTCGGGGTGCTTGTGGCCGTGGACCGCCACCGTCTGGCCGTAGGCGCTGACGATCCGGGCGCCGGTGATCCAGAGCATGAGGTCGGTGTCGTGAACGCCGTCCCCGATGATGGGGCCGATCTTGTCCAGCACCTGGGATCCGACCCAGGCGGGGAGGTTGCGCCGGGCGTAGAGCGCCACGATCCGGCCCAGCCGGCCTTCGTCCACCACCTGCTTGGCCGCGGCGTAGCGGGGATTGAAGCGGCAGATGTGACCCACCATGAACTTGCCCGGAGAAGCCGCCGCGGCGTCCACGATGGCCTGGCAGTCTTCCACGGTGGAAGCCATGGGCTTCTCCAGGAAGACGTGCTTCCCGGCCTCCAGCGCCGCCAGAGTGGGGTCCCGATGCTGGTCCCACATGGTGGTGATGCTGACGCTTTCCAGCCCCGGATCGGCCAGCATCCGGTGATAGTCGGTGTAGGTCCTCCGGACCTGGAAACGTTCGGCGACCTGGGCCAGCCGTTCCGGGGTCCGGGTGCACAGGGCGTAGATCTCGACGCCCGGGTTGCCGGCCAGCGCCTCCAGGTGCTTCTCTCCGAACCAGCCCAGCCCGATGACTCCGTATCTCGTCTTGTCCATGGTCCTGCTCCCGGAAGGATGCGCCGAATACCGTCTGGCGCGGGCCGAAGCGGGGGAGATTCTTCGGATCTCCGTGGCTATAGTGTTCTGGCAGGTTAGATTGCCGCGACGCGGCGCGTCAAGCCGGTTCCCCGGCGCCAAGGGAGCGAAACGTGCGCATCGGTCTCATCTCGGCGGCCACCTATCGTTACCGGAAGGAGCCCCGGCGGCCCGGTTCCCATCACGGGACCGCCTTCGCCTCCACCTTCAACGGGTTCGATGAGACGGAGGTGCGGAAATACGACTGGACCTTCGTCCGGTCCCGGAAACGGATCGAGGGCGCCCGGGTGGTCAAGGTGTGGGACCAGGAGCGGGTCTGGGCGCAGCGTCTCGCCGCCGCATGCGACATTCCCACCGTCTGCCGGACGCCGGAGGAATGCGCCGCCGGCGTCGACCTGGCGATCCTGGTCGACGACGGATCGGGCGAGCATTCCAGGTACGCGATCCATCCCTTGAGAAACGGGGTCCCCACGTTCTGCGACAAGCCGCTGGCCATGAACGCCCGCGCGGCCAGGGCGGTGGCGGACGTGGCCCGAGAGACCGGGACCCCGTTCATGTCGGCCAGTTCGCTGAGGTTCGTTCCGGATGTCCTGCGGCTGAAGGCGCAACTGCCGGAACTGGGCCCCGTCTATCTGGCCCAGGCCGTCTGCGCCAACGAACTGATCTACTACGGCATCCACGCCCTCTCCATGGTCTATGCCGTGCTGGGAGGCGGCGCCGTCTCGGCCGTGAACGTGGGCCAGCCCGGACTGAACGTGGTCCGGGTCCGGTTCGCCGATCACCGCGACGTGGTGTTGATGGTCGGGGAGCGGCAGTGGATGCGCTCCGGCTATCAGATCAGCCTCTTCGGCAAGCAGGGTTGGCGCACGGTGAAGCCCGACCTGACCGACCTCTACTGGCACCTGCTGAAAGCGGTCTTGGACTACGTCCGGACGGGTGAGGAATCGGTGCCCATCGAGGAGGAGGTCGAGGTCATCGCGGCGCTGGAGGCGGGCAAGCGCTCACTCGCCCGACAGGAGGAGGTCACGCTGGAGAGCCTGTTCTCCTGATCCGGTGATTTGGCCGGGCCTCAATTCAGGTCGTCGAACTCGGTGGCGCCCCCTTCGAACTGCATGTACTCGATCACCACGCCGTCCTCCTCGAAGAAGGCGACGCTGAGGCCGGGCATGGGCGTGAAGGGTTCCAGCAACAGTTCCTTTCCTTCGAGCGCCGTCCTGAGGTCGTCGACCCGATAGGCGACGTGAGGCTTTTCCCGCAACGGGCCGGTGACGGGAGAGTCCTCCTCGTACCGGAGATACTCCACGCGGTAGGGATGATCGGCCGGGTCGGTCACCCAGACCTTGGTCTCCGCCACGTAGGTCTCGTCCGGCTGGGGATCTTCGGTGGGAAGCCCGATGTGATGGAAGGCCCTGAACATCCGTCCATCCCGGTTGGCAGCTTCCTGCTCGACGGCGCCGGGCTCCGGCGTCCGGGGAGGCCCCTGGCAGGCGGAGGGAATCAACAGGCCGGCAAGAATGACGAGCGGCTTCAGCGAATGCCGTGGCGACATGGAACTTGCAGGCATTATGTCGGCAAATGGCAGCGGAGGGAAGCGGTGGCCGGAAATCAGCGCTGGGGCCAGTCCAGATGTTCATGGAGGAACTCGAAGGTGCCTTTGCCGTGGATCTCGTGCCCTCCGTCGAAGAACTCGATTCGCGTCCGGCCGGCGATTCCCAGGTTCACGTAGAGGCGGCGCACCTTGGCGTACTCGAAGGCCACCCACTCGTCCACTCCGACGCCGTCGCCATGTCCCCGCTCCACCATGAAGGGCCGGGGCGCGATCAGGCCGGCGATCTCGGCGTAGTTGAACTTCTCGCCGAAGTCGAACTCGCTGTGCTCGTGCTGCTTGGTCAACATGAAGCTGTAGGGATGGTCGACGCTCACGTGTTTCCAGACCTCCTCGTTGAAGTCTCCGGAACAGATGGAGAGCGCATAGTTCTCCAGCACCGCCGGGATCAGCATGGCCGATTTGCCGCCGTAGGAAAGTCCGTAGAAACCGATGCGGCCGGCATCGACGAAGGGCAGGGTGGCGAGCCACTCCAGGACCTGCTGGTGTTGGCGCACCATGGGGGCGAAGAAGGTCAGCTTGAGCGGGTTCGCCTTCCGCTGCAACGCGCGGTATTTCTCCTCGCCGATGTAGAGGTTCTGGGGGGCATAGACGACGAAGCCGCGGTCCGCCAACTTGGCGCCGAAGGCATGGTAGGGCGCCTGGTCTTTCGCCGGGTCGCAGACGTCCTGCGGCCTCCCGGCCCGGCCGTGCTGGGCGACCACCACCGGCCGCCGTTCCCCCTTTTTCAGGTCCGCCGGCACCAGGATCACGCCATAGCTGAAGACGTCCGGCCAAGTGTCGAGCACCACTTCGTAGCCCTTCCAGGACGCCGTCTCGTAGATCTGGCGCGTCCTCGGCTTCGGCTCGACGCTGGCCGGCGGCAGCCACCCGATGATCTCGTGCCAGAGATGATCCCGGTAGGAGCGGGTCGTGCGGTCCCAACGCCCCAGGGACGAGGAGTCCGCCCGCGACCAGAATCGTTGGCGCTCAAAGGAACTGAGCCTCATCAGCTTCTGGCAGTGCTCCCCCAACTGCCGGTACTGGCGCTTCATCCGCGCCGCGGGATCGAATCCGGCGCGCCGGTCCCGGAGCGGATCTTCCCGCCTGATTTCACCGGGAAGCGTGAGTCCGCCGTCCAGGGCCGACAGCAGTTCCCCCAGCGCCTGGCCGGAGAACGGAGGACCCTTTCCGGAGCCGCTGACCACCAGCCGGAGCCGGTCCGGAATTCCCAGCCGTTCAAAGTGTTGACGAGCCCTCCGGAACTCGGCCCGGACACTGGCCAGGGGCGGCGTCTCCAGCTTGCCCGAGGCGGCGTCCATGCGGCCGTTTCGAGGCGGCGGAGGGCCCGGAACCTCCGGACCCCGGCTGGCCTCCACCACCAACGCCCGGGGCGCGATCAGGCTCGCGATCTCCGCGTCCCCGAATTCCTGGAGAAGGCCCCAGACGTTGCGGTAGACGGGCTCCTGCCAGACACGCTCCCGCTGTTGGAAATAACCGCTGACCAGCGTGGCGCGCACCCGCGAATCTAGTGCGGCGCTGTAGAAGGCGACCAGGCCGCCCTCCCCCTGTCCCGCGATGCCGAGGGGGGTGTCCTGCCCGGCGGGCCCGGACCGGTGGCGGGAAAAGTAGTCGAGCGCCGCCAGGACCTTCTGCACCTCGTAGCCGAGGAGGTGGCGCCCCATGAAGTAGGCCTGCCGGTAGATGAACTCCCGGTGCGTCTGGTTGCTCATCCGGACCCTGGGGTTTCCCGACCAGGTGTCCTTGCGGTCGATCAGCGCCGGGACCAGAACCCGGCAGCCCGCCTCCCCCAGGATCCGGGCGGCCTGAAGCCGGGGCGGAGTCTGCGGATTCAGGCCGGCCAACATTTCGGGTGTCCAGTCTGCGTCGGGGATGACCACGACCTGGGCCCTGGCTTTCCCCGCAGGCTCCACCAGCAACCCTTCCGCGTCCACGCCCTCCAGGACCGGCCAGCGGACGGCATACACGCGGAGCCGCCCGTTCTCGGCAACCAGGGACGGACTGGTCAGGGTGGCCACCAGTTCCAGGTCCCGCACCGGGAGCCTGTCGTCCACCGCGCCGATGCGGCGCCGGAACCGATCCCGGTTCGGCTCGATCGATTCCAGGTACGCCCGCGGGGACGAGTAGTCCCAGCTCCAGAATCGTTCTCTTGACTTCGGCGACTGGGCAATCTGCCGCAACAGGAACCGGTCCATCGCCTCCACCAGTTGTAGGGACAGGTCCCCATCCAGGCGCAGGGGACGGGTCCCGGGCAGACGGCTTCCACGTCCCGCGGCGAGGCTCACGGACAGGAATGCGGCGGCCAGAACCACGGAAACCACTCGGATCACCCTTGACCTCCCTTCGCCGGCCACCCTCTCATGCCCGGTCCTTCACTCCGCCCCTTCCCTCGCCGGAACCCGTTCCGTCAGCCGCCACCGATTCCGGTCCACCCGGAGACCGCGGTGGCCCGCGTAGCGGTCGTAGACCTGGTTCATCTCGCCTATGGAGTCGAAGTATCCGACGACGTATGCGGCGCCGAAGGACTCTCCGGCCCGGACCGGCTTTCCGCCCACCTCCTGGATCATGCAGACGTAGCCTCGCTGGTGGCACCAGGCCTCGTGCACGGTGTCCGGGTCCAGGGTCATGCCGGCGAGCCACGGTCCCTCCCGCCCCGTTTCCGGGTCCCGCAAACGGTAGGCCCGGATGAACCTGGAAGGAAGCTCATTCCCGTCTGCGCGGTAGTTGAAACGCCCGCCGGGTCCGAAATCGGTGAGGAACTCGTCCGCTGGAATCTTGCCGAAGTAGCTCAGGTAAACCTCTCTGAAGACGTCTCCCCCCCGGTGCTTGACGTGGCCGGGCATGTCGATGCGGAGGAACAGGGAGTCGCTGCCGTTGACCGTATCGACCCGGTCGCTGGACACGAAATAGCGTTCGCCCGCCGGGAACACGAGGGTCTGGGTCCACTTCGATCCCGGCTGCTTTCCCGGCGTGGCCACCGTGTAAGTGAAGTCCATGGTGACCGCCACGAAGCCCGGGCCCTCGACCAGCCGGGGCGAGAGGCGCCGCGCCCGGGTGCAGATCTGGGGGCCTTCCACGATCCGCTTGGGGCGCATTCCATGGATGAGAGGGTCATCCAGGTAGCGCAACTCCGCGGGGAGCCGATCGCCAGAGGATTCGGCGCTGCCCGGCTCCAGCAGAAAGTCGGCGATATGGAGACCATGCCCGGCGTCGCGAAAGCCTGTCTTCCGGTCCAGGAACGAACCTCCGGCCACGCCGCTGACGTAGCCCTGCTTCCGAATCCTGGCCTCCACGGCCGGCCCCGAGATGACGATCTCTTCCCCGGTTTCGGCAATGCTGAAGCCGCTGTCCGGGACCTCCGCCTCGGGAGCCAGGGCGCAACCGGCCAACCACCCCATCGCCAGCAGGACCATACCCGGACGGAGTGGATCTCGTCGTTCGCCGGATACGCGTCCCGACACCACTCTCTTCATTCCACGCCTCAGATTTCCATCAAGACTACCTGTCGCGGTCGTCCGCTCCAAGCCGAAAGGCGACTCCCTTGGCTCTTCAATCTGGTATTTGTATTTGGTGGTTTCCGCGAAGAGGCCTGCGCCGGGACGACCGCATAGCACGCGGAATGGGGACAGTCCGGTTTTCCGGCGCGGGTCGACCTCGGCGACCGGGAACGCGCAGTCCCGGAATGGGTGGGCGCGCCACGGAATGGGGACAGTCTGGTTCTCCAGTGCTCCACGCGGTCGTCCGCTCCAAGCCGAAAGGCGACTCCCTTGGCTCTTCAATCTGGTATTTGTATTTGGTGGTTTCCGCGAAGAGGCCTGCGCCGGGACGACCGCATTGCATTTTCCTTGCCGCCTTGGCCCTCGTCGTTCAGAT